>JAQVWY010000069.1 GCA_028709465.1 Tissierellia bacterium
TGTATGATAATTCTATTGCTATATTTAAAATCGGAGCATCTGTATTTAGTAACATATCTTTTGCTAATTCAATCTTTCTATCTGTAATATATGTTATGAAATTTATATTCATTTCTTTTTTAAACACCTTACTTAAATGATATACACTCATATTTACATGATTTGAAATTTCTTCTAAAGTCACACCATTTTTTATATTTCTTTCAATATAGTTTATTACATTTTTTATATCTTTTTGTACTTTATCAATATCATTGATTATTTCATCAAAAATAATATTAACAACATCCATGATATGATTATACATATAGTATTTATTATCGTATGGAGTTATTTTTACTTTAATTTTTTCAAATTGCTTTATTACTTTATTAGTAGAATTAAAATTCATTTCTCTGCATATCTTTATAATACCTTTACCTAATTCTAAAATCATTTTATTTATTACGTTTATATCATTATGGCCATCATGAAGTTGATAAATATATTCTTTTATAATATTTGAACAATTTATATAAGATTTGTTTATTAATTCTCCTCTTAGTTTTTTTAGACATTCATTACACTGGTTCATATTATTATTTTCTTCCACATCATAAAAATATTGTTCTAAGGTTTCCACAATTAATGTAGGTTTAACAGGCTTTAGCAAGTAATCATTTACTTTAAGTTTAATAGCTTTGTGAGCTATTTCAAATTCATCATAAGCAGTTATTATTATTATAATAATCTCTGGATGTTTATTTTTAATATATTTTACTACCTGCAATCCGTCTATACCAGGAATATTAATGTCCATGAAAACTAAATCAATTTCCTTCTTATCTATTATTCTTATTGCTTCATACCCATTACCCGCTTCTCCGACAATTTCAACATTATTCACATTTTCAATTAAAATTTGTTTTAATGCTATTTTTTCTATTTCTTCATCTTCAACTATTAGTATCTTGCACATTTTTTAACCTCTTTTCTTTATTTCATAAATAGGTTTAATATTAGCAACTCAACTATTGTCTTTCATATTTAACTTTATTTTCACTCTAACAATTGTACCTTTGTTAGCATTATTTCCACTAACTATTTCTAATCCGTATTCTTTTCCAAAGGAATATATCAATCTCTTATTAACATTTCTTATTCCTATAGATTCATCTTTTATATCAATTTCATGTTCATCACTAAGTAAATCACTAATTTTTTCTTTAGAAATGCCATCTCCGTCGTCCTCTATCTCTATAATTATATCATTTCCTTTTTTATATGACCTAATACTTACATTTCCACCTTCTTCTTTTGCTTCGGCAACATATTTTACGCTATTTTCAATCAATGGCTGAAGCACCATAAAGGGGCATTCCACATTCTCATGCTCTTCTGACACATCTACGGTGTAATTCAAACGTTCTCCTAATCTTATTTTCTGTATCTTTAAATAATTTTTACTGTGAGTTATTTCATCTTTTATAGTTACATGTTCAGAATTATTCTTTTTTAAAACATATCTCATCATATCTGAAAAAGCATAGGCAATTTCTTCCGTTCGTTTCGCATTTTCTATAAATGCAAGCCTGCATATTGTATTAAGAGCATTGAATAAAAAGTGAGGATTAATTTGATAATACAATGCTTTAAGCTCTGCTTCTTTAAGAGAATTCTCAAGCTCTGTACGTATTTTTGCATCCTCCAACAGTTTCATTTGATTCATGTCCAACTTTTTTTTAACAATATTTATATATTCCCTCTCTACAATATAGTTAGAAATCTCATGGAGGGTATATGCTGTTGCTACAACCTTTTCGTAAGGAACTTCTAAAATTCTATTGCGAGCATACAAAAATTCTTTTTTAGTTTCCCAATCACATTTTTGATTGATAATAGGAGCAAATGATTTCATTTTTTCTTCATTTACCGTAACTTGACCAGCCATTATTGCTCCTAAATAATTATTTTTAACCATTATCGGGACAGCAAAATCCACTAATCCTGCGTGGCATTTGTATATATAAGGCTTTCCAGTAATAGCTGCCTGCAGGCCACCATGGGCATCACACTGAAAACAAACTTCTTTATATTTATCATTTGCCCTAAACATTTTACAGAAATCAGTAAATCCACTATACTCTGTTACAGGTGTTCCCTTATAATCAACTGTTACAAATGCACAACCTGTAGCTTTTGCTAAATTGTCCAGTATGTTTTTAAGTGTAGTAAGGTCAATGAGATTTTCAATTTGCATACTTTTTTCCATACATTACCCCCATACTATATAATTTTAAAAAATTTACATTCAAAAAATTAGATAATCTATGTAAATTAATACAATTCTATGAGAATTAAATAAATGATGAGTAGCAGCATGATTGTGTCACAGAATATACGTTTTCAGATTTTAAAAAGAAGTTATAATCAAATATTACTATTCAATTATAACTTTTAATAAGTGTAGCAAATTTTTACTCTTTGGCAAGGTGTTTTTTTGTCATCAACAGTCCTATTTTTGTTATAAAAAATATCGACCCACTAATTTTAAAGAAATTTTTCGTACAAGTAATCTATAAAGTATTTTGACTTAATTTCTTCACCAGTTGCTTTTTTTATTAAATCATTTTGAGTATAAAGATTACCATATTGATGAATATTTTCATACATCCATTTGTTAAGTGAATCAAAGTTTCCAAAAGATATTTCTTTATAAACATTTGGATAAGCTTCAAGTAATTTATTTCTAAATTGTCCTCCGTAAACATTTCCTAATGTATAACTTTGGAAATATCCAATATGTCCAGAGGCCCAATGAACATCTTGTAATACACCTTCTTTTGCATTTTTAGGTTCAAGGCCAAGATATTCTTTATATTTTGCATTCCATGCTTCATAAAAATCATCAGTTTTTAAATTTCCTTGGAAGTATTCTTTTTCCATTTCAAACCTTATAATAGGATGTAAATTATAAGTAAGTTCATCTGCATCTAATCTTCTAAGTGATGGTTTTACTTTGTTTAATGCATTATAAAATTTATCTAAATCAATATTTTTAAATTCATTAACTTCACTTTGAAGAAATGTATAAAAATACTGCCAAAATTCATAGCTCTTTCCAATTAAATTCTCATAAAAACGTGATTGAGATTCATGCATAGTACCAGAAATTCCACCATATAAGCTGTATTCCACTACCTTATCATTTCCGCTATATTCATATATTCCATGGCCGCATTCATGTAGCATACTGAAAATACATGGAATTAATCTTTTATAGTTTGTGGTTACTCTAACATCTCTAGGTCCAACTCCATATAAAACAGGATGCAATACCTCTTGATATGTACCTTTATTTTTATCAAAAAAAGAATTTTCAACTATATGAGAGCATATAGATTTTACATTTTCCTTATCTATATTAACATTTAAAAAGCTATCATCTATAGTTTCATTTTTATCGCGTATTTTCTCTAATATATCAATAATAGCTACTTTCAATTCACTAAACAATTCATCTATTTTAGCTACAGTAAGGCCCTCATCCACATCATCAACCAATACATCCAATGGATTTTTTGTATTATCAATTGCTTCAGCAACTTTTGCCTTTAATTCAAACGATTTTTTAATATATGGTTTATACATATTAAAATCAGACTTATCTAATGCTTCTTTCCAAGCCATTTGAGCTGTTGAAGTAAAATTATTCATTTCAATTTGTAACTCAATAGGAACCTTTACTGCCTTATCATATTTATTTATAAGAACCCTAGCAGCAGCTTTATCATATATATTTTCATATCTATTATCATCTAATTCTCTAAAATATTCTACAAGTTTCTTTGTTTCATTACTTTTTATGAGATTAGATGCTTCTTTAATAAAATAACCTGTTACAGACTGTCTGTATTCTCTTCCATCAACTGGAAGACCTTGCCACAAGTCCCATGCCATCAATGAGTTTATACTTCCATAATATCTTTGGATTTTTATCGTCTCTTTTAATTGTTTAATATTTTGTTCATAAGTACTCATCTTTTTCTCTCCTATAAGTTATTGTAACTATTAGATATAATTTCTTAATATAGCTACTGTAAAATTGTAGCACTTCTAAATAAATTAATCAATAATAAAATAGATTTGTTTACATTATATCATAAGATGGTATAATATATATGACTTTTAAAATAAAGGTGATTGAAATGAAAAAGTATATGGTAATATATAATCCATCATCTGGACGAGAAACGGCTGGAAGCAAAGCCTTCCAAGCTTGTAAATACGTTATGGAGAAAACTGATACAGAAATAACATTCTTTGCTACAAAGAAAAAAAATGATGCATTTATAACAGCAACAAAAGCATGTGATGAAGGATATGATCTAATCATAGCATGTGGAGGTGATGGCACGGTACATGAGGTTGTAAATGGTATCATGAATTCTGAAAATATAACAAAGCTTGCAATACTTCCATCAGGAACTATCAACGACTTTGCTGAACAATTATGCATACCTTCCATACCAGAAGAATTTGCCAATTTATTGCTTAATCCTAAATTTGAACCTATAGATTTAGGTTTTTTAGGTGATAAATATTTCATGAATGTTGTTTGTGGAGGAGCATTTACAAATATACCCCATAAAGTCAATATAGATGCAAAAACAATCTTTGGCAAATATGCATATTACTTTCAAGCAGCATTAGAAATTCCTGGTCAAATAGAAAAATCATATAATATTAAATATACAATTGACGGAGAAGAATACAATATAGATACTGTACTTTTTCTAATAAGCAACACTTCAAGTGCTGGGGGATTCAAATATTTATCTCCAAAAGCCAAATTTAACGATGGATATCTTGATATAATAATAATTGAAAAAGCACCAGCAACAGACCTTTTTCAAATATTTACAGGTGTTTTTAACGGGACACACATTAATCACCCAAAAGTTCATTATCATCAGGCTAAAAATATAGATATAGAATGCGAACAGGAACTTATAATTGATATAGATGGTGAATTAGGCGGCAAAACACCAATAAATTTAACATCCGTTTACCGCCCCCTAGAAATACTAGTACCTTGAAATAGCTCCCTAGGGGGCATATCACTTTATAGATTCATTAATTCTCTCACTTGGTTAACATCCTTATCCCCTCTCCCTGAAAGGTTTATTAATACAATCTTATCTTTATCTAACTTTTCTGCTATTTTACAACCTACTGCTACAGCATGAGAACTTTCTAAAGCTGGAATTATACCTTCTACTCTCGACAGTTCCAAAAATGCATCCAATGCTTCTTTATCAGTAGCATACCTATATTCTCCTCTTCCCGATTCCTTATAGAAAGCATGTTCAGGTCCAACTGCTGGATAATCTAATCCTGCTGCTATAGAATATACTGGCATAGGTTCCCCTTTTTCATCTGAAAGAGTATAGCTTTTGAAGCCATGAATTATTCCAGGTTTTCCTTTTGTTATAGAAGCAGCGTGTTCATTAGTATCTATTCCTTTACCGGCAGGTTCAACACCTACCATCTTAACTTCTTTGTCCTCATAGAAATGATGAAATAGACCTATACAATTACTTCCACCACCTACACAAGCTACAATATAGTCAGGAAGTTTGTCTTCTTTCTCTAATATTTGCTTTCTAGCCTCTTTACCAATAATACTCTGAAATTCTCTAACCATCACAGGAAATGGATGTGGTCCCACTGCTGATCCTATTAAATAAAAAGTATCTTCATAGTTTTCTATATAATCTTGAAGTGCTGCATCTACAGCATCTTTTAAAGTTTTAGTCCCACTAGTGACAGGAACAACCTTTGCACCTAAAAGTTTCATCCTAAACACATTTAAATCCTGCCTTTTCGTATCTATCTCACCCATGTATACCGTACAATCCATTCCAAACATAGCACAAACTGTTGCAGCTGCAACACCGTGTTGACCTGCACCTGTTTCTGCAATTATTCTCTTCTTACCCATTCTTTTTGCTAACAATATCTGACCTAAAGCATTATTTATTTTATGAGAACCAGTATGATTTAAATCTTCTCTTTTTAAGTATATTTTTGCACCACCAATTTTTTCAGTAAGTTTTTCAGCATAATAAAGCAAACTAGGTCTGCCTATATACTCCTTTTGATAAAATTTAAGCTCTTCTTTAAAGTCATCATCATCAATATACTTGTAGAAATTTTCTGATAAGTCCTCCAATGCCAATTTTAAATCCTCTGGTACATAAGTACCTCCAAATTCACCAAAATACTCTTTTCTGTTCATTTCTTTTCCTCCTAAATTTTGCACAGAATAATATTAGGAAACTGAGCATAAAAAAACCCTCTATCTAGCTTAAGCCAAATAGAGGGAGATATTATCTCGGTGCCACCTCATATCAATCTTTTAATAAAAAAGATTATCTCATCAAATACGGGATATCTATATCCGATATTTTATCTCTATAACGGGAGCTCCCGGACGAACCTACTATAATTTCAGAAGTCGCTCATAAGTCCATTCAGTATAAACCAAATTATTGATTCCCACCAACATCAACTCTCTTTGAATTTAACTCTATACCTACTACTCTTATTCAATGCTTTATATTTATATTTTTATTTAGTATATCAAATATTTATTTAAAGTCAAGATATTTTTATACATATTTCAATATATTTTACGAATCTATTTTATGAACATTCCATGAATCCCTACACATATCCTCAATGCCATATATGGCCTTAAATCCTAATTCATCTTCAGCCTTATTAGTATCAGCATAAACAGTTGCCACATCACCAGGCCTTCTATCAACTATTTTATAATTAATTTTCAAATTATTGGCCCTTTCAAAAGCATTAATAACCTGCAATACGCTATAGCCATTACCAGTTCCAAGATTATAAGTATAAATTCCCTTGGTTGATTTGATTTTATTATATGAGAGTACGTGACCTTCTGCCAGATCCTCTACATGAATATAATCCCTTACTCCCGTTCCATCCACTGTATCATAATCATTGCCAAATACATTTAATTGAGGCAATTCACCTTTAGCTACCTTGCAAATATATGGCATTAGGTTATTAGGTATACCATTAGGATTTTCTCCTATTAGCCCGCTCTTGTGTGCTCCAATAGGATTAAAATATCGAAGCAAAACAATACCAAATTCATTGTCAGACTCATACAAATCATTAAGCATTTCTTCAATAACAAGCTTTGTCCTACCATAAGGATTAGTAACTCCTAATGGTGAATTTTCATCTAAAGGCATAGTTTCAGCAGTCCCATAAACAGTAGCAGAAGAGCTGAATATTATTTTTTTGCAGTTATATTTTTGCATGGTAATAAGCAAATTTATTGTACCAGTGATATTATTATTAAAATATTTGAGCGGTTCTGCAACAGATTCTCCAACTGCTTTTAAGCCTGCAAAATGGATAACACAGTCAATGTGATTTTGTTGAAAAATTTCTTCTAGTCCATTTATGTCAAGCAAGTCTGTTTGATAGAATTTAGGCTTTTTGTTTGTTATTTTTACTATGTTGTCTAATACTTCTATTTTTGAGTTATATAAATTATCTAGTATTATTATTTCTTTGTTTTGTTCTAATAGCTTTACAACGGTGTGTGAACCGATGTAGCCTAGACCGCCTGTGATTAGGATCATAGAAATTTACTCCTTTTTTATTGTTATATCTTCCAAATAAATTCATTATTAGTATTTAAAGAACAACCAATACATTTGAAGATAATACAAATCTTATTTACCATTATAAAACAAACAATATTCTACATTTCCAATCTGTCAAATACTGTAACTAAAATGTAAGCTTATCCAATATCAAAATAAGTTAATATATTAAATAAAGTAACATTAAGCGATATTTATCAGCTGTACTCATCGAAATTTATACTCAAAAATAGCAGTGACTAGTCTGCTTATAGTCTCATACCACCATTTACATCAATATTAGCACCAGTTATATAACTTGACATATCATCAGCTAAAAACAATGCTACATTTGCAATTTCTATTGGTTCTGCCAGTCTTCCAAGCATAGTGTTAGATGCAAATTTATCAAGTAACTTCTGAGGTACCGTCCTTAACATATCTGTCATAGTATATCCGGGAGAAATTGCATTAACCCTAACATTACTATTCTTCATAGCAAATTCCCTTGCCCATGTTTTTGTCATTCCAATTATTCCAGATTTTGATGCCGCATAATTAACTTGTCCAATGTTACCAAATTCTCCAACTATACTTGAAATATTAATGATACTTCCATTACCATTTCTTTGCATATCTGGACCTACTAATCGAGTAATATTCCATGTACCTTTTAAATTCACAGAAACTACCTTATCAAATTGTTCTTCAGACATGTTTTTAGTAAGTGAATCAGATGTTATTCCCGCACAATTAACTAATATATCTATTTTATTATATTTTTCTATAAGAAACTTATAGCATTTTTCACATTCTGCTGTATTACTTACATCCAATTTATATAATTCTATATTTAAATCAGATATACTATCAATATTAGAATTATAAATTCCTATAACAGTAGAACCATATTCTAAAAACAATCTACATATTTCTCTTCCGATTCCTCCAGATGCACCTGTTACCATAGTAACTTTTCCTTTTAAGTTCATTCTAATTCTCCTACTATAATAATATTTTTAGATAAATAATAAGTTAGTACCTAGGAAACTTTCAACAAATTCCATATTTTATTAATTGCACAACAAAATCTATCTTTGTACAAGTAATGCAGTTCCCATTCCTCCGCCTATGCATAAAGTTGCAAGACCTTTTTTAGCATCTCTTTTCTGCATTTCATAAATCAGTGAAACAAGAATTCTTGCACCAGAAGCTCCTATTGGATGACCAATAGCTATAGCTCCTCCATTAACATTTGTATTTTCCTGATTTAATCCTAGATTATTACTTACTGCAATTGCTTGTGATGCAAAAGCTTCATTAGCTTCAACCAAATCTAATTCTGGTACAGTCCATCCTGCTTTAGCTAATGCTTTTTGTGTAGCTAAAACAGGTCCTATTCCCATAATTTTCGGATCAACACCAGCAGAACCATATCCTACTACTTCACATAAATATTTAATTCCAAGTTCATCAGCTTTATCTTTACTCATTATAACAAGTGCTGCAGCTCCATCATTTATTCCTGATGCGTTACCTGCAGTTACAGTTCCATCTTTTTTAAATGCAGGTTTTAATTTTTTCATATTATCCAATGTTGAACCATGTCTTGGGTATTCATCAGTATCAATTATAATTGGAGCGCCTTTTTTCTGATGAATTTCTATTGGTACAATTTCATCTTTGAATTTTCCTGCCTTTTGAGCTTCTTCTGCCCTATTCTGGCTTCGTACTGCAAATTTATCCTGATCTTCCCTAGTGATTCCGTATTTTTCTGCAACATTTTCTGCAGTTATTCCCATATGATATTGATTAAAAACGTCTGTTAATCCGTCATAAATCAAGTAATCAACTATTTGTCCATCTCCCATTCTTTGTCCCCATCTCGTTTGAGGCAACAAGTAAGGTGCATTAGACATACTTTCAGTTCCTCCGCACAAAATAACATCACAATGTCCGCTTTCTACAAATTGGGCTGCCATGCTCACTGATCTTAATCCCGAACCACATACCATGTTAATTGTTAGTGCTGGAGTTTCAAACGGAGCACCTGCTCCCAAAGCAACCTGTCTAGCTATATTTTGTCCTAATCCTGCCCCTAAAACATTGCCAAAATATACTTCTTCTATAGATGCTGGTTCAATTCCTGCTCTCTTAACTGCCTCTTTTGCTGCGATTACACCTAGTTCAACAGCTGATAATGGGGCTAATCCACCTCCAAATGAACCTATTGGTGTTCTTGCTGCAGATACTATTACTACTTTTCTCATAAATTCCTCCACAATAATAAAATATAGTAATCTTTATTTATTAATTTTCTTTAACAATTAATAATTTATGAGCAAATTATTTTATACTTTTAATTTTCATTATAAATTGACTCTTATAAGTTGTTATCTTTTTTAAAAATATAACACATTAGAATAAAAATGTAAATATCAAATTCACAAAGTTAATATTTTTTATATATCTAAAATTATATCAAATTCCATAATAGATAATATATCATACTTGAAACATCATTTTCTTTCAGATATACTTTAAGCATATCTATTATACTTTTTTCCGTTAGTTGATTTGATTTTATTATATGAGAGTACGTGACCTTCGGCCAGATCCTAAACGTGAATATAATCTCTTACTCCAGTACCATCAACTGTATCATAATCATTACCAAATATGTTTAAAGTAGATTGTCTAATATTATAATTTCTTTGTTTTTTTCTAATAGATTTAGAACAGTGTGTGAACCGATGTAGCCTGTGCCGCCTGTGATTAAGATCATGTTATTACCCTAAATATTTTACAAAATATATTATTTAAAATTGTATTATAACATCTAGTATCATAAAATTGCAACCAAACTAAAATAAAATTTAATTAAGTTATATTTTAAAAGGTAAACTCTCACAAAATAATTTAATTATATGATATTTAATATTACTATTGTAATATTTTACTTAATATGATATTATTCAAATACTTAAAAACAAATTTATTAATATGATTTAAACTAGCTTATTAATGATTATAAATCTACAAAAAAGGAGCCATTAACATGAGCAGTTTTTATACGCAAGAAGAACTTAATGAAATGAATTTTAAGTCACTAGGTAATAATGTACTAATTAGTAGGAAATGTAGTATATACTCTCCTGAAAAAATTTCAATTGGAAGTAATGTAAGAATTGATGACTTTTGCATTATTAGTGGCAATATTACTTTAGGAAACTATGTACACATTGCAGCATTTTGTGCTTTTTTTGGATCATCTGGAATTACTTTAGAAGATTTTGTAGGAACATCTTCAAGAGTAACTATTTATAGTGATTCAGATGATTATTCTGGATCATACCTTACTAACCCAACAGTTGATATTAAATATAAAAATATTATTAGCGGTCAAGTAACATTAAAAAAGCATACTATTATTGGAGCAAGTTGTGTAATTTTACCTGGAGTTACAATAAATGAAGGTGCTTCTGTTGGTTCTATGTCATTAGTCAATAAAGATGTCAACAGCTGGTCTATATATACTGGTATACCTGCTAAAAGGATGAAAGAACGAAAAAAAGATTTATTATCATTAGAAAAACAAATGATTGCGGGCTCAAATATTAATTAAGAATAGTATAAAAAAACTTAAAACGATTGTAAAATCCATCGCAGAAATTAATATATATGAAAAAATCAGAAACAAAATGCATACAGATTTATTGTATGCATTTTATATTACCTTCTGACCACTACTTTTATGATCTTTTTAAAAAATTTATAAATAAGTTTTATACTCGTTGGACAATGATCTCTATATAACACTCCTAATTTATGTTTCATGATTAACTTTTTACTGTTAATTAAATTCACTTCACTTACTTTTGATAAATTTTTAATTTTTATAATATCTTCATTAGTAAGTTCAAATGGTTTAGCAAGCTCCTCCCTTAATAAATCTATTCGAGGTTTAATTTGATAATCATAACCAAATATATACATTAATTTCTTTTGTACATTTTCGCACAACTTAATCAAGTCTTCTGGTTTATTATATAATTCTACAATTTTATCTGCTATTTCAATTGCATTATTTGATACAATAATAATCTCCTCATTATCAATAATTCTATTATTATTTAAATTAAGCATGTCAGTACATAATATTGCTGTTTTTCTTAAACCAGCCTCAATGCATGATCCAGTAGGAAATCCATCAAATGCACCATTAGCTAATTTGTTCGGCACATTAGGCGATAAAATTATATCTTTATCTATGAAAAAGTCATCTAATTTATTCATATTTAAGATTCCATAGAACTTAATAAATTGCCTTATTTCTGATACATCAATTGTGTCTTCATCAAATCCACCAACAACATGAAAATATATATTATTAAATTTTTTACAAAGTATTTTTGCAGTTTCAATAAAGGTATCATATCCTTTATCTTGTCCATATTTGGTATATTTCTGAGCCATAAAACATATGTCTAATCTCTTTTTTCCTTTACTATAATATTTTTTGTTATAATTATTTAAAATATTGATGTCTTTTAAAGGCAAAATTCCACCAAAAATAAACATGATTTTATCTTTATCGCATAGATCATTCTCTATAAGGTAATCATATGTTATTTGCTGTGTTACTATTACTTTTTTAAAGCATGGAGAACCCATTACCCTTTTTAGTCTTTCATCAGATTCTTTATTATTTAGTATAAATCCTCCCCCCGGATATAATGTATATACAAATGGTATGCCGTAATGTTCCATAATAGCTAGGTTATTATATGCATTAGTCGGAAAAATAAAATACATTAATTTACAGTCAATAGGTATCCAATGATTGAATTTACTAACATTACCAGAAAACATCGGATATTTTCTTTTATAATCTATAATTAATTCATCAACAGTTTCTTTTGAAAATTGCGGTATTGTCAAACCTGTGCATAAAATTTTAGTTTTTTCTATTTCTTGTAAGTAAGATGTAAATTCCTGATACCTAAAGCCGCTTAAATTTAATGGAAAAATATCATCAATAATAACTAGATTTTCTTTATATTCACCATCAAGCTGCATAATACCTTGATTACGAGTTTCAGTAAATTCCTTATCAAACATAAAGTCTGTATATCTATTATAATCATCCACATCATTGATTGTTTTATATGATCTTTTGTTTATATCAACACAACTCCATATACCACCATTATGTTTTCTGTATATATTCATAACATCTTTTATATATCCTACATCACCAAATGAAGAGCAGAAAATGTTTAACATCCAATCCCCAATAAATAAATCAAATAAATTTTCAGGCAATTTGTTAATAACATCCCCATCATAAAACGCACAACTTTCATTACCAATTACATAAACATCTATTAAATCTTCCGTAATAAAAACATCCTTTTTTAATGTTTTATGAATTTCTGAAAATTCCATATGTCCACTTTCTTGATAAAGAACATTACAGCCATTAAATGAAACAGCACATTCAGGTTTCTCTTTTAAAAAATCTATATGCTTTTGAACTCTATATTGGTCACACCAATAATCATCGCCTTCGCAAATTGACACATAATCAAAGTTATTTAACAATTTAGTTAACTTTTGTACGGATTTTACAACACCTAAATTCGTTTCATTTTCTATATAACAGATCTCAAAATCTATTAAATTATCACTGTTTTGTTGAATATAATTTTTAATAAAATCATCAGTATAATCAGATGATTTATCGTTTAGAATATAAACTGTTGGCTTAAAGAAACCTTTTTGGCAAAAAATTCCATCCAAACATTCTTCAATATATAATTCATGATTATATGCTAAAACACCAATGCCTACCCTAGGTATAATTGTGTCATAACTACCATTATCCAATTCATTTTCAATTTTCCCGATTTTTGCCATTAGAAAATCTAATTTTTTACTTAATCTTCTGCATCGATCTAAATTTGTTATATTATTATTACATTTAACTAAAATTCCAAAGGTAGGTGCTTCTAAAATAGGCACAAATCCTTGTTTTTTTACCTCAATATAAACATCATTAACACTTTTCCAATCTATATCATCAAAAATTACAAACCCCCAGTCATTAACCAACGGTAAGTATTTATCAGCATCTTCTTTAACAAATTTATAATCATGATTACCATCTATATGAAGCATGTCTATTTTACTTTTAGTTTTTATAATATCTATTATTGCATCCGATGAAGTCTTTCTTATTATTTTACAGTTTCTACTTAAATCAAATTTTTCGATCAATAAAAGAACGTCTAAATATATTGAGCCAAAATCTTGGTTATTAATGAAATTATTAATAGCTTCCTGTTTTTCAACATCTACATCAAATTCTCTAGCACATTCATTGTTATACGGGTCTATACCAATTGCTAAACCATTATTTTTTTGAACTACACTAGCTATAGGCAAAAGACTTTTTCCTCTATATACACCAATTTCCACATATTGCTTTAAATCAAATGTATCGATTAAATATGCCATTAAATAAGTTTTTGACATAAAACTTCCGCCACCAAAATCAGGTTTGATTTCTTTATATATATTATAAAAATCTCTAAGTATACTTTTCGTTTTTTTAACTACCATATCAATAATTACCTACTCTTTTATATTATTTTATAATACATAATCTAAGTATTTTTTCACCACATCTTCTGATTTGCCATCTTCGAAAATTTCTCCATTTTTTAACCAAATAACTCTAGAACATATTTGTTTCACAGTCAACATATCATGTGACACTAGTATCAAGATTTTTGATTTTTCTACCATTTCATTAATTCTTTTCTTAGCTTTCACCATAAATGCCGCATCACCTGCTCCAATAGCTTCATCTAACAGTAGAATATCTCCATTAAGAGTAGTAGAAACAGCAAAAGCCAATCTCATCATCATGCCAGCCGAATATGTCCTTATTGGATAATTAATAAATTCGCCTAAATCAGCAAAGTTTATTATATTTTCTATGTTTTCATTTACTATTTTTGGTGTGTTTCCTAAAAGAAATGATCTATAGTAAATATTTTCACGACCTGTTGCATATAAATCAAAACCTAAACTTAATTCAAATAGTGACTGTATATTACCATTAACCTCCATTTGACCTGAAGCTGGAGGGTATATACCTGCAATTAGTTTCAGCAATGTACTTTTGCCTGCACCATTAGAACCTATAATACCCACTCTTTCTCCCTCATTGATATTCAAGTTTATATTTTTTAGAGCATGAACATCCTTGATAATTCCTATACTTTTATCTCTCTTAATAAAGTGAAAGAAAGACTCTTTAATTGTTGTTGCATTGTATGGTGCAGATGGATAATTTAAATTAATATCCTTTAACTTTATACATACATTATTCATTGTATCTCTCCAAGTTTATTTAAATATAAAAAATAATTTCTTTTTCATTTTTGCTTACTATTAATAATGATATTAAAAACAACACAATTATCATTATAATTACATGAAAATAATCAATTAATGGAGCTATATTTCCATTTAAAAAGGGTTCTCTAACTAAATTAAGTAGATGAGCTAAAGGGTTATAATATAATAAATACTGTAAGTCAGCATTTATGTATATACTTTTATCAAAATACACAGGTGTTAAAAACCATAAAGCTTGAACTACTAAACCAATCATCTGCTGATAATCTCTATATTTTGTATTTATAAATGCAGATATTGTTACAACTGCCCAAGAAAATAGCATAAATAAAAAAATA
>JAQVWY010000149.1 GCA_028709465.1 Tissierellia bacterium
ATTAGAGTTTTTATATTTTCCCATTACTTTTTCTGAAGATGTTAAGTTTACTTGTAAAAAGATTGTAAAGGGAAGTTGTATACTTAAGTATGTATAAATTTTTAGTGTTATAAAGATTAAACAAAATAAAGGCAAAATATTAATGCAGATTAATTTGTTGTAATTATTCGTTTTAAACAATAAATACTTCTAAATTTTTTTTATATTTGTCTTTTAAGTTAAAAATATTCAACTTGAATCACTTAGAATAAAATATACTTATAATATTTATCTTTAAAATCTAAATATTGACTTTAATTAACTTTTATGAGCCAAAGAATCTCTATTGATAAAAATAATCAGGTAATATTATTATATAGCAATGACCGAAATGATTGGGAAGACAAAACAGATAGTATTTCGGGGATATATAAAGCATATTATTATGGTAATACTTCTGGTTATGAGGTTTTTTTTAAGGGAGTTAACACATTGTTTTTTTACAAAAAAAACAATGTTCAGATTCTTGATAAAGTAAAAGATGTTGATATTTCAGAATTTGATGTTTTGATCAATAATAAATTGGAAGAAGCGACAAAAGTTGAAGAATTTCAAAATAAATATTATCGAATTAAAACTGCTACTGAAAAGTTTCTTAGCAATAAAGTTATTTTTGAGAGTAATAAGTACAAAGACATCTACGAATACTATAGGAAACTAGCAGAGTATGCTGGAACTGTAGCAGAGACTAATACTCCTTTATCCTTTTTATCAATTAATTACAGTAGAATAAGTTCAACTTTAAATGATTCAGTCCTGAAAGATTTCCTTAGGGGTAAATGTAAATCTGTTTTATGTCGAAAAGGAACAATACTTCCTTTTGATTTTAATCAGAGTCAGCTAAAAGCAATTGAAGAAGCCATGAGCCATAATATTTCAGTGATTGAAGGTCCTCCGGGTACTGGAAAGACACAAACCATTCTGAATGCAATAGCTAATGTTCTGTATGCCGGAAAGAATTGTGCTGTAATTTCGAACAATAATGCCGCCATAAATAATGTTTTTGAAAAATTACAGGAGGAAAAACTTGGATTTATAGCTGCCAGTTTAGGTAATTCCAGTAATGTCCAAAATTTTTTTCAGGATAATCAACAAGAAGACTTACTACATTTTCTTGAAGAAATTCATACAGATCTTACTAACGAAGAACACAGTAAAGCAATAAAGCTAGTTGCAATAATTAAACAAATTCAGGAGCTGCAAGTTGAAACATCTTTGCTTGAATTAGAACTTTCAGAATTACAATATGAAAAAAAACATTACGATGATTTTGATGATGAGGAATTAATTTTACGAAAAAAATTAAAATCAAAAGATTACGTAGAGATTATCAATAAATCAGAAATACGCCCTAACTTTTGGTGGTATTTAGAAAAGAGGTTTAATATTAAGTCTGAAAGAATTAAAAAACTGTTGCTAAAAGCTGAAGAGCAATATTATAATAAGTTCATAAAGAAATATCTTGCTATTAAATTTGGAGTAAAGATAAAGACTAATGAAGAATTAAGTAAAATCTTATCGCAATTAAAAAAACTGTATTACCAGGAAAGAATTGCTGAGTGTAATCTGAATATATCTCAAAACAAAGAAACCATTGCTGATTTAAGCAAAACAGATGCAACTAAAGAACTTCAAAAATTACACAGAAAATTATTTGAATATCATCTTTATATGCATTACAATCTCTATAAACCAGAAGATTTTACTGCACAAAATTACAGAAACAATTATAGCAATTTTTTATCGAGATATCCTGTAATACTAAGCACTTCGCAATCATTACTCAACAATACACCAAGAGGCTTTAAATTTGATTATGTCATAATTGATGAAGCATCCCAGGGAGATTTACTGAGCAGTGCTTTGGCTCTTTATTGTAGCAAGAATCTTGTTGTTGTGGGAGATTCAAGACAGTTACAACAAATTGATGAAGAAAGATTGTTTGAAGAGTCAGATAAATTAGCACAACAATTGGATATTCCAAGCTCATACAGATATTCAGGTAACTCAATCTTAAAATCAGTAAAAGATACGGTAAAAAATGTGCCAGTAACTTTGCTGAAAGAACATTATCGATGTGCTCCAGATATTATTAATTTCTGCAACAAAATGTTTTATAACGGCGAACTGGTAGCAATGACACATAATTCAGACAAACACATTGAAATTATAAAAACTGTTGAAGGTAATCATGCTAGAAAAAATCCGTTTGGAACAGGACTATATAATCAACGTGAAATAGATGAAATTGAAAATTTAATAAAAACATCATCATCCAATAAGATTGGTGTAATTTCACCTTTTAAATATCAGGCAGAACTTATAAATAATAAGTTCTCATCTCAAATTGAAGCTGATACTGTACATAAATTTCAGGGACGACAAAAAGATGAAGTAATTCTGTCGTTTGTAGTAAATTCACTTGATCAAAATCAAAATGAGGAAAAAAATAGACTTTATAATTTCGTAACAAATCCTCAATTGTTAAATGTGGCTATTTCAAGGGGAAGAACAAAAGTTACAGCAATTGTCGCAGATAAGGTTTATAAATCCACAAATAATGTAATCAGTGATTTTATCAAGTATGCTGAATATGTTTATGGTTCTGAAATAACCAAAGAGTCAACAATAAGATCTGTTTTTGATACCCTGTATTTGGAAAATAGTAATATCTTAGCAAAGAAGTTTAAGAATCATCCCAATGAGTATGCTACTGAACTTTTAATGTATGAACTTATAAAAAAAATACTTGAGGATTATAATTGTATTGATTTTAGTATGCATGCACGACTTGCTACTCTGGTAAAAGTACCGGATACGTTTACCGAAGAAGAAAAAAGATATATTTTACATCCATGGACACATGTCGATTTTCTCTTTTACAATACAGTATCTAAAGAAGCCTTATTTGCCTTAGAGGTTGATGGAATTCAGTTTCATGAACAGCACATAAAACAAACCGAACGTGACAGAATAAAAGACAAAATATTAAAGGAAAATGGAATAGAAATCTACAGATTTAAAACAAATCAATCTAACGAAAAAAAAGTTTTAAAAGAAATATTAGACAAATACAAACATTAAAGTAAAAATGAAATCGCTTATTAAAGACATGTTATTTTTGATATAATAAATTCTTTACATTTTAAAAATAAATTATAAACATAAAATACAAATAGATTATGAAAAGTTTTTTGATTTTTATTGCTGGTCTTATATCAGGTGTTCTTTTAATGATATTAATTTCATTTATATTAGGGCTTGCATCATTATCTTCAGAAAAAGAAATTCCGGTTCAGTACATTGAAGTACAAGGACGAAAAGGAGCTGTAACATTACACACAGGAATGATAAAAGATTCAGTTGAAATTCTTTGTGGAAAACCGGATGAAGTAAGTTTGCATTCAATTGGTAGTACTACATATGAAGATTGGGGATATAAAATAAAAAACAAATATGGACTTCCTAAAGATTATCAAATTTCAGATTTAAAAATAAATTTTGAAGATGGAAAATTAAAAGCTGTAGATCAAGATTAATATTTGTATGATAAGTTATTAAATTTGGAAATTGTAGTTATGGAATAAATCACCGCTTATTTAAAACTACCTAACAAACATACTTACAAA
>JAQVWY010000010.1:0-21324 GCA_028709465.1 Tissierellia bacterium
AATGATATTATACGTTTGTTTTTAATGCTGTAGGATTTTCTTTAGTCAATGCCTGCTTAAATGTTGTGATACTAGCAATTATAACAACTGTTACCACAATCCAAACAAGTGTTTCCTTATTAATACTTTTTACCATAAAAGCAGCTACCGAAACACCTGCAATACCACTTATCGTAATAATTATAGACATTAGTTTTTCGTATTTGCTAGTTTTAACAAATGTAATGGATGACATTGGCATAACAGCAGCACAAGATGCCATCATTATTGGAAATGAGACCAAAGGATCCATGCCAGCTAAATAAACGATTGCCATACAAGGTGCATAGAAACCAACACCTATTGATTGTCCTATACCGCAGAAGAATGTACCTATTGATGCTAAAATTAAGGCTATTCCAGTAAGACCTATAGCTGTGTTTCCTTGACCTAAAAGATCAAGAACACCGCCTTGACGTAAAGCCATCAATATAGCAGTTAAGCCCAATGCACAGGCTATAACAAACTGTATTTTCTTTACAGGAAGTTTAGAAATAAGTCTCGCACCAACAATTCCTCCAATAATTGAAGTTATTACCAACACAACCAGTGTAACAGGCTCCACTTCAACGATAGTTAAAAATATGAAACCTTCAAACATAACAGGTATTGTATTTGCGACATTCAGTGTCCCAGGAATATAACTGTCATCTCTAGTCAGTTTAAACATTTTATAAATAACAGTTTGTGGAGCGAAACTACCTATCCCCAGTGTATCAAAAAAATTTGTAACAAAGCCTTGCACTACATTGATGGTATTTTTTAAAGCACCATCACTTTTAATTTCTTTTCGGTGATTCCACACATCTTTTAACAAAACATAAATGAATGAAAGCATAAGTACAACTAAGAAAATTTGTGTCATTAAAATCATTTTTCCACCTCATTCTTTAGGATATCTCTCAATGCCCTCTTTAAATAAACCTATTACTTAATATCTGCAATCGAGCAACAATAAAGTACCCCTAAATAATATTCCATTAATTTCTTATAGATTCTTCATGATTAATATTATTCAATAAAATTTCATTTCCTACTTACTTTATTCCCTAAAACAATCAATTCTTCTAGGTTTTTAACCTCCTACATTCTAAATTCTATTTCTTGAAAAACCTATAAATAAATTATACAATAGCTATATATTTTTTAAAAGCAAATGATTGTCATGTTTAACATAACAAATTCTGATGTATGTGTTGGTAAGCAGCTAATACCTTTTAATTTCATTATTAATTTCTTAAAAACCTATCTTTGTATTGGACTTCAAATAGATTTTTATATAAAAACAACAAAACTTTTAAATTTTCAATGGTTTTGTTGTTTTTATTATGAATAGCTTAATTTTTAAAATTCTGTAGCTTTAAGGTTATTTTATAAAATCCGAAGTAAGAATGATTTCATCATTTTTAATTTTGTCTCGAACTTCCTTCTCAAAATTATTAGGTCCTATTTCTCCAACCGAAACAGAAATATCTGTTGGCTTCCAACCTCCTGACTTTGCTAAAGAATTTCGTATTTCACTTGCAATTTTTTCTAACTCACTTTTACTCCTCCCTGGATATAAATTCAAACTAATATGTGGCATATTAACCCTCCTTTTGTTTTATTATGTATTATATTATAAAAATAATTTTGCTTAATTAATAAAATTTCTACTATAATATATATTCTAAAGTAATCTATTTTCAATTTCCTTTGCTTGTGTAGTAATTGCAATACCACCTTGACTGGTACAACGATATTCAATAGGAAGGGATCTTCCAATAGGATCATTTGCCTTTATCGTATCATCTAGAGATATCACCTTGTCATAGCCAGCTATAGCCATATTTGCAGAAGCTAGGGCATTAAAACCGCACATAATATTGTTTCCAAGACAAGGAACCTCTACTCGACCTGCAATAGGCGTACAGGCCATACCTACAATATTTTGTAATGCCATAGCAGCAGCATCAACTGCTTGTTCAGCATTACCACCCATTAATTCTACAACTCCTGTGGCAGCCATGCCTGAACCAGATCCGCATTCAGCCTGACATCCCCCTACTTCTCCGGAAAATGTAGAAAACTCGGCAATAAATACACCTATCATGCCAGCAGCAAGCATCGCTTTAGTAATTTCATCATTATCTAAACCTTCTTCCCTTGCAATACTAATTATTGTACCTGGCAATCCACTGCAGGCACCAGATGTAGGTGCGGCTACAATAACACCCATGGCGCTTTTGTGCTCCATAATAGCAGAAATATTTCTTATTATGGAACGTACGAGGCTGCCCCCTACTAGTTTTGATGTAGCAATATACTGCGACTGATTACCTAATATCCTATCTTCATACTCAGTACCTGCTAGTCCGGAATCAATAGCATTATTCATAATCTCTACCAACTCACGCATCTTGCTAAATACTTCGTCTTCAGAAATATTGCCACGGGCACTTTCGTAACGTAGCGCCAACTGCCATAACTTAAGTTTTCCTTCTCCATATTTAAGCATTTCTTCTGCTGATGCAAAAGGCACTTTTGGCGTTATTTGTGAACTTATTGGAAGTACGCAATCTAGGCAAATCACATTCGTAACGCCTTTCAATTTCAATAAATCTTTTTCTCTCTCTATTGGCAAACGATTCTGACTATTCTTGGCAATTAATAACTTTCCATTATTACCTGCGTAAGTAATACTATAATCTTTTAATATTTCCTTAATCTGATTTTGTGTTTCCTCTTTACCGTCATTAAAAACTAATGTTTCATAAAAACCACCATCTATGTTTACCGAAATACCATTTATTTCAGTAACAGTTAGCATCCCACCACCAATAGATAGAGCTGTCATTGTAGAAACATTTTCAAATTCATCTATAATTGTCATCTTATATGTATTTGTATGTTCGGTTGGAAAATCAGTAACTACAAAATTAATTTCAATTCCCTCTTGTTTCGCCAATTCCAATGACCTCATCAATTTTGGATCTTGCGTATCCATACCTAAAATACCTGCAGCAAGTCCTACATCGGCACACTGTGAATGATAGGTTGCCGCAATAGAAGTTTTACGGTCAAATTCTACAAGAAATTGTTTAATCTTATGATTATCATTTATAAGTTGCCTTACTAATCTGCCAATACGCACAGAGCCTGCTGTATGAGAACTTGAGGGTCCTATCATAACCGGACCTATAACATCATTAAAAATGCTAGGATACTGTTTTGTTCTATTTCTCATTTATCTACTCCTTATCTAAAAGTATTATTAGTAATAATTAAATCTTCTGATTCATTTTTTTCTTTTCTTGAAAAAACTGTCATTTTATTATACAATAGTTATACATATTTTAAAACCAAATGATAATCATGATTATCATGAAAAATTCTTATGTATGTGAGGCGATATTATATGGACATGAATATGCAAAAATACATAACATTTGTTAAGGCAGTTGAATATACTAGTTTTACAAAGGCAGCAGAGATTTTGAACTATACTCAATCTGGGGTTAGCAGTATGATAAATGATCTAGAAAAAGATTGGGGAGTATCATTGCTAGAACGTAGTCACTCTGGTGTACAACTAACCCCTGACGGTATAAAATTATTCCCTCTTATTAAAAATTTATGTAAGGAATTTGATAAATTACAAACGCAAGTTGAAGAATTATTCAAATTGCAGCATGGACTTATTCGAATAGGTACATTTTCAAGCGTAGCAACTCATTGGCTTCCGAATATAGTTAAGAAATTTCAAAATGACTACCCTAATATTGATTATGAATTTCTATTAGGCGATTATGAAGATATAGAAAGATGGATTCTAGAAGGGTATGCAGATTGTGGATTTCTTCGCCTTCCAACACACAATAAGCTCGAATCAATATTATTGGAAAAGGATAAACTATTTGCAATTTTGCCTGAAAATCATCCACTTATTGATTGTGAATATTTTCCTATCAAGGCATTAAGCGAATATCCTTTTATTCTATTGGAACAAGGTGAACAAGCATATATTTCAGATATATTCAAAAAACATAATATATCTCCTAAAATTCGCTTTAAAACATTAGACAATTATGCCATTATGTCCATGGTTGAAAGCGGTTTTGGAATCAGTATTTTACCACAGCTAATTCTAAAGCGCATTCCTTTTCGTATAGTAGTAAAAGAATTAGAAATTCCTGCTTATCGGGACATAGGATTGGTTTTTAAAGATAAATTTAGTATGTCACTTGCAACAAAACGATTTTTAGATTATTTAGATTATAGATAAAAAATAATTAATTTCATTCTTATTGTGTTTTTTATTAGAAGAAACATCTCCAAGACCCTATATTTTTCATAGGGTTATTTTAATTTTCTTTGAGGTACCCTTATTATAGATGATATTATTTTCTAAATTATATTGGTAAGTAAAATTATGAAACAAGCGCTTATAAAAGCGTTTATTGAGAAGAATACCAAATAAATTTCAACAATTTTAAACAGCACAATTAGCGACAGTATTTCAGATCAAAAAATAATAGACACATGGGAAAATATTGTTAGAATTATTTGTTAAGGAACAAAGTTTTTGACTGATTAAAGATTAAAAAATAAAAAAATATTATCTATATTCTAAATAATCTAGAAATCGTTTTGTAGCAAGTGACATACCAATTCTGTCTTTAAAAACCAATCCAATATCTCGATAAGCAGGAATTTCTAATTCTTTTACTACTATACGAAAAGGAATGCGCTTTAGAATTAGCTGTGGTAAAATACTGATTCCCAAACTATTTTCAACCATTGACATAATTGCATAGCCATCTAATGTTTTAAAGTTGATTTTAGGAGATATACTATATTTTTTAAATATATCTAAAATATATGCTTCACTTTGCTCTAACATAATAAATGGATATTCGTCAAAAGCTTTAATTGGAAAGTATTCGCAATCAATAAGAGGATGATTTTCAGGTAAAATTGCAAATAGTTTATCCTTTTCCAATAATATTGATTCAAGCTTATTGTGCGTAGGAAGACTAATAAATCCGCAATCCGCATAATCTTCTAAAATCCATCTTTCTATATCTTCATAATCGCCTAATAGAAATTCATAATCAATATTAGGGTAGTCATTTTGAAATTTCTTAACTATATTCGGAAGCCAATGAGTTGCTACGCTTGAAAATGTACCTATTCGAATAAGTCCATATTGCAAACCATTTAATTTTTCAACTTGCATCTGTAAATTATAAAATTCATTACAAAAATTATTAATAAGCGGGAATAATTTTAAACCGTCAGAAGTTAATTGTACACCTGAACGACTACGTTCTAGCAATGATACCCCCCAACCCTTTTCTAAATCGTTAATCATACGACTAATGCCAGACTGAGTATAGTTTAAAATATCAGCTGCCTTTGTAAAACTAGAATATTCAACAGTTTTAGAAAAGGCTACATATTTTTGAATATTCATATCCATTAAATATTACCTCTCATATATTATTATTCATGATCATTGCATTAAACTTAGGTTTCAAATCAGTCAGAAATAAGCAATAAAACAGGTTATCATTTTATATCCAAAATAGCGAGAAAGCATGACTTGCTTAATCGCTATTTGTTTTATATATTATATAATTATTGGCTATTTTTATTTGACAACATCTTAATCATGATATTGCACATTTGATTTTATTAATTTATATTATTATTTACTCTCAATATATTCTTTAATTAAATCCATTGCATCAATTACATCTTCCATTGAGCAGCAATAAGATATTCTTACATAGTTCTTCCATTCAGCTCCAAATGATTCTCCAGGATTCAAAGCGACTCCCTTTTCATTTAAAATTTCTAAACAGAATTCTGATCCGTCGATTCCTAATTTTTCAACATTTAAGAAAATATAAAATGCTCCCTGTGGCTCATAAAATGAAACCTTATCAATTTTACTTAAATATTCAACAATATAATCTTTTCTTTTCTTATATTCATTGAACATCATTTCAACTTCTTTTATTTCTTCTCTATATGCTACTATAGATCCTTCTTGCGCAAAAGAAGTAGGACATATATTTAGTTGTTCATGAACATTTTGTAAGCATTCTATAAATGTTGCATTTCCTAATATATAACCAACTCTCCAACCTGTCATAGAGAATGTTTTTGAAGTAGAATTAATTATAAGTGTACGCTCTTTCATACCTGGCAAACTTGCAATGCTTTTAAATTCGCCTTCATATAAGAAATCTTCATAACATTCATCTGATATGACGATTAAATCATGTTTAATTGCAAAATCAGCCATTTCTTGTAATTCTTCGTCACTCATAACATATCCTGTAGGATTATTAGGAGAATTTAGTAATAATAATTTTGTTTTATCAGTAATTTTAGCTTCAAAATCATTAATATCATATTTCATTACACCATCTTTTAAGACTGGTACTTCAATATATTTTGAACCTGTACAGTCTACTTGACGACAATATGAATAATAAGAAGGAGATGGAATCATTACCTCTTCATCAGAATTTAAAAACGCAATAAATATTAAATATAAAGCCTCACTGGCACCTGCAGTAATAAGAGCTTCATTAAGTGGATTATATTCTAATCCATACTTTTCCTTTGTTCTATTTGTTATAGCTTCTCTTAATTCATACATACCTGCAGGTGGAGTATAATGAACATTACCTTTCTTTATAGCAGTAATTGCTGCTTCCTTAATTGCATCTGGAGTATCAAAATTAGGTTTACCAATCTCCATATGCATTATTTTTCTACCTTTTCTTTCTAATTCTGATGCAATATCAAATATTGAAACTGTTCCTTCTCCTTGATAAAACACTTGAACTTTTGAACTAAAATAATCTTTTGTATTCTTCATATATGTCTCCATTCACACTATTTTATTTGAATTAAAATATTATTAGTGTATACAACAAAGTTCCCAGAACCAAACAACAATCTTTTATTGCTCGTTGCATGGGAACCTTGTTATAAATTAAAATTTATATTAGTTTATTTATATTCAATATCCCAAGGCTGCATAGCTCCGCCTTCATCTGCTGGTCTGCAAAGCCTTGCATAAATATCTAACAAACCTGAACCAACTTTTGGAGGAGGGCAAACCCAGTTCTTTCTTCTTTCTGCAATAACATCTTCAGGTACTTCAAGATTTATTGTTCCTTTAACGGTATCAACTGTTATTATATCTCCATCTTCTATAAGTGCAATTAAACCACCTTTTGCTGCTTCTGGAGTAACATGGCCAACAATAGCTCCATAATTAAATCCTGAAAATCTAGCATCTGATATAAGTCCAACACTCTTATGAAGTCCTTTTGCAATTAACGCATCAGTTGTTACCATTAATTCAGTCATACCTGGAGCACCAACGCAACCTTCATAACGTATAACAATTACATCACCTGGCACTATTTCACCACGTTCAATTGCTTCGTAAGAATCTAAATCACTGCTAAATACTTTTGCTTTACCTGAAAACTGTTTCATTTCTTCTGGAACTCCAGTAGGACGAACTATAGATCCTGTTGGTGATAGATTTCCTTTAAGAATTTTAAGTCCAGGTTCAGTATATAATGGATTATCAAGGCTTCTTATAACGTCAGAGCTTTTAACTTCAATATTAGCAAGCAACTCTTTCCATGTACGTCCATCCATTGTAGGTACATCTGTATATATTTCTTTTTCAATCATTTTCATAACTGCCAAAGGACCACCAGCATAGTTAAAATCTACAACAGTATAAGGACCGCTAGGAATAACTCCTACTATACAAGGTAATCTCTTTGCATATTCATCAAAATCATCTAATGTAATTTTTATACTTAACTCATTTGCAATAGCTATAAGGTGTAATACTATGTTTGTTGAAGCAGCAGTAGCCATAGCAAAAGCAATAGCATTTAATAATGTTTCTTTTGTAATAAGATCTGATGGCTTACGATCAGCTTTAGTCATTTCTACAATAGCTCTTCCTGCTTCTCTACATTTCCTTAATTTTAAATTATCTATAGATGGAATTGTTCCTGTTCCTGGCAATACAAAGTTTAATATTTCTCCAGTCATTTGCATTGTATTTGCTGTACCCATTGAAGGACATGCACCAAAAGAAGGGCAAACACATTCTTCCATTTCGCTTAGAATATCTTCACTTTCTCCACTTAAAGCTGCAACGTCTAATTGTGCTTGTACTATTTTATTACCTTTGTAACTGCCTGCAGTCATTGAGCCACCAGTAACACATAGTGTTGGAATGTTTAATCTTGCCATTCCTAAATAACAACCAGCTATAATATTGTCACAAGATGCAACTGTTACAAGACCATCAAAACGATGAATTTTAGATACAAATTCTATTGATGCAGCTACAACATCTCTTGCAGCCTGTTCATATTTAAGTTCTACTGCACCATTTGCTACATTGCCACAAGTTGCAGGTACTCCAAATTCAACAGGGATTCCACCAGCTTCCCAAATACCTTGTTTTATTTTTTCTGTAAGAGTACGTAAGTGTGCAGTTCCTGGAGAGCCTTCCATAAATGTGTTAGCAACACCAATATGAGGCTTTGTACGAATATCGCAGTCACAATATCCTGCACCTTTCATCATTGTACGTCTATGAACTGCTTTTTTACCATTCCAATAACTTCTTGTTTTATCCATCTTTTTACTTCCCTTCTTATTATTTTATTATGAATTTAATATTTATTACTTTAATGAAAAACCATACTTAATAGGATCCTTATCATCAATCAAAAATTCGCTAAATCCTGTAATATAAGCACTACCTGTAACTTCTGGTATAATTGCAGAATATTCACCAACTTTTACTTCACGTAAAGCTTTACCAATAAACTTTGTATTAATAACACTTTCATATACAAACTCTTCACCTAATGCTAATTTTCCTCTTGCATAAAGGGTTGCAACCTTTGCACAAGTTCCAGTTCCACAAGGAGATCTATCTATTTGTCCGTCAAATATTGTAATATTTTGCATATCAGCGTCCTTTGACTTTGCAGGTCCATAAATTTCACAAAGATCTATTGTTTTGATATTTGGCAATTCAGGATGTATTAATTCTACTTCCTTGTTCGCAGCTTCAATAATAGCCATACCAACATCGATTAGTCTAGAAGAATTCTCTGGACAAATATCAATACCAAGTTGTTCTGAATCAATCATAGCAAAAAAACTGCCTCCAAAAGCTACATCAATTATAAAATCTCCGTAACCTGGTACGTTTAATTTAACATTTTCTTTGTACAAAAAAGCTGGTACATTTTCAAATGAAATTTGTTCTGCTCTGCCATCTTTCACTTTAGCCTTAATAGTTACTAATCCAGAAGGAGCTTCCTGATGTAAAATAGTTTCTGGTTCAGTAACATTAACCATACCAGTTTCTATCATAATAGTTGATGTTGCTATAGTTCCATGTCCACACATATTATGGTAGCCTTCTCCATGCATAAAAATTACTCCATAATCAGCTTCTGGTAAAGTAGGTGTAGTAACAACAGATCCAAACATATCCTTATGTCCTCTTGGTTCAAGCATTAGCGCATTTCTCAAATAGTCATAATTTTCGCGAAAATACTCCTTTTTTTCCATCATGCTATTTCCTTTAATATTAGGAAATCCGCCTACAATACATCTAAGTGGTTCACCCATAGTATGCGACTCAACTGTAAACAATGTTCTTTTTGCTTTCATTACAATGACTCCCTTATTAGTTTAATTATTAACATAAAATTTTAACACGTGTTATCTTTTGCTTGTTAAATAATTTTATTTATGACAAACTTGTTTCTTATTCAGATTATATTATATGATAAATTTGCTGTCAATTTGCACAATTTATGAATTATTACGATACTTTTGAGCAACAATTAGCACAATTATTTTGTCAAAATATAGACAAAGCTAACAATGGGTTTAAGGACAAAAAAAGACTGCTGTCAATTAATTATAATGCAGTAGTCTTTTTTACCTATATATTTATTTATTAATATTAAGAAAATGGAATCAAATCAAGAATTAAAAATGCATTTAACAAATCTCTTCTTGTATTAAAATCATTAAGATCTAAATTTAAAATTGCTTTTATTCTATCAATTCTATATTGTAAAGTGTTCCTATGAATAAACAAATTTTTTGCTGTTTGTAACATATTTCCATTTTGAATGAGATACTCTCGAAGAGATTCTAATAATTGAGAGGAAGAACCTTCTTGATCTACTTTATATAATTCCATTAAATAATGATCCCTGAATAGTATCAGCTTTTTCTTATCTTCAATATAATATAACATTTGATAGCTTCCAATATCTGCAAAACTCATTACCATTTCAGGTAATAACTTTTTATGTAACAGCTTTCCTGTAAAAGAAGCTTCGTTAAAACCATTTAAGATATCCATAACATCATGTATCACGTTGCTAAATGAAAGATATATATTATATTCAAATTGTTGTGTGCTAATACGTGTTTGAATTTTCTTTAAATCTTCAACAATAGATAGCAAATCTTCTTCATTTTCTGCATAAATTAAATAGTCTACAGATTCAAAAATAATCCTGTAAAACTCTTTAAGACCTTTTTCTTCAAATAACCCTCCCAATATTTTTTGTAAACTTCTAGAAAGTCGAACAATGGTATCTAATCTAGTTCCAGAATTATTGCTTAATTGCGTGTTAAACTCACTTATACTAAATGAAGCCACAACAAAATAACAATCTGTTGAAATTCCTGCCCCATAAAAT
This sequence comes from Tissierellia bacterium, assembly GCA_028709465.1. GTDB lineage: Bacteria > Bacillota > Clostridia > Tissierellales > Sedimentibacteraceae > Sedimentibacter. The sequence goes on from JAQVWY010000010.1 coordinate 10,815, forward strand.
AATTGATTTATTTCTTGGCGGCTTAATGATGACGAGTTTAACAATTGATCTAATAATGAAATATTACTCTTGTTAATATATCTATTTTCCAATATAAAGTTAGATATATCACGTGTAATATCCAAAAAACTAATTACGCCATTAACAAAGAACAATGGAATTTCTCCTTCATCAGCTTTATTGATAACTTTGCATGATATTTCCTTAAAATTAATTCCACCTTCAATTAAAATTCCTGATATTTTATTTATGGAAGCTTCTTCTAATAGTTGCAATAGTCCATCTTCATCCATTCCAGCTTCATAGCCTGAAACCAAAAGGAATTCTCCTCCATGAACCCATGGCGTAATAGTCTTTGTATGCTTTGCATATACCCATGAAACTATTTTATCAAGACCTTTTCTGCCAGCGATTAACTTTACATTATGCAATATTTCTAATTCTAAAAGCTGCTTAACTGTAACCATTATATCTGTCCTTTCATTTCATATTTACAAGTTGTTTACTTATAAAGTATAACATATTTTATGAGAGATTCAATTATTTTTTAATTATAAAACAATGCCCTCTATCCGAGGGCATTGTTAAAATGAAGATATTTAATTTATTTAAAGCCTCTACCTAACCCCATACCTCTGCCTTGGCCACCGTTACCGAATCTACCCATCATACTATTTCTTCCTTGGCCATTACCATTGCAGTATACTTGTCTTTCAAGCATGTTGTTATAATATTGGTCTGCTTCTTCTTGTGTCAGTTCACCTTTAGCTACTTTCTCATCTAATAAAGCTTTTTTCCCTTCATTCATCTTATTTCTAAACTCTTCCCATAAACCTTCATCATAAGCAATTTGACCATACGTTTTACCTGATTCATATCTACTTGCCACTACCTCTTCAACTGATTTCCCTACTAAATTAGCAACTATTTCAGGCGGTGTAATGTAAGCAATTGCATTTGCAGTTACTGATGTAACTGCTATAGTTAATATAACTAATCCAGTTACAATTATTTTTTTATGTTTCATTTTAGACCTCCAAATTTAAATTTATTTTGTATATATAATATAAAAAATAATTATGGCAATTTTGTGTCATAAAATTAAAATATTTATGGAATTTTATATTTTAAATAACATAATTTTGCCACACATTTATTTTAATATGTTATAATTACAAAAACTAAAAATTAATGAGGTGTTTTTTATGCCTATAATGTTGATTGCAGATGATAATAAACAAATAACTTCTATATTGGAAGAGTACGCTAAAAATGAAGGGTTTGATGTTAAAATAGCTTATGATGGTAAAATGACCATTGAAGCATTTTCAAAATATAAACCTGATATTGTATTGTTAGATGTAATGATGCCGCAAATAGACGGATTTGAGGTATGCCGTTATATTAGAAAGCAGTCAAATGTTCCTATTATTATGATTACTGCCAGAGGTGAGGATTTTGAAAGAATAATGGGACTTGATATTGGTGCGGATGATTATATTGTGAAGCCTTTTTCACCCAGTGAAGTTATGGCAAGAGTTAGAGCCATTATGAGAAGGATAATTCCTGAAGATAAAAAGAATAATAAGGTATTAATGTATGATAATCTAAAAATTGATATGGAGGATTATTCGGTTAAAATTAATAATAAAAATGTATCTTTAACAAAAAAAGAAATTGAAATATTATGGACTTTGGCCACTAACAATACTAAGGTTTTTACTAGAGACAATTTACTTAATAGCTTATGGGGATACGATTATTACGGAGATAACAGAACTGTTGATTCTCATATAAAGAGATTACGTTCAAAACTTGATGAGTTCGAACATGAAAAATGGGAAATAAAAACTATATGGGGCGTTGGATACAAATTTGAGGTAAATGATAATGAAAAATAAAATTGCTATTAAATTAACTTCCTATTTTTCTATAGCATTATTAATATTTTCTATTGTTATCGGTGCTGTATTCACAATTCTTTTTAAAAGTAATGCTATTAATATGCATAAAAAAGAATTAGAAAACCGTGCCTTAGCAATAGCAGAAACTATTTCTGAACTTTCAGAAGGTTCAGGTCTTAATTTTGGAAGTATGCATGGACGTATGATGGGTCTTAATATGCAGAGTGGATTAGGGTCATATATAAGAAATTTAGATGATATTGCTATGACTGATGCTTGGATTGTAGATGAAAATTTGAACTTGCTAACGACAGGTTCTATGGCACATATGAAGTACAGTTATGCAGATTTGCCTAAAGATGCTGACATTGTAGTTAACAATGTTTTTAAGGGGTATACTACATTTAGTGAAGGATTCAGCCCGCTTTTAAATACGCCTACTATTACAGTAGGTACTCCTATTGAAGCTAGTGGTAAAATTATTGGAGCATTATTATTACTTTCACCTGTTAAAGGTATTGATAATGCAGTGAATATGGGTTATAAGATATTATCATTAAGTATAATCATTGCCCTAATTTCTTCATTTATTTTATCTACTGTACTAGCTTTAACCTTTACCAAGCCATTAAAAAAGATGAAAAATACAGCGCAGCTCTTAGCTGAAGGTAATTATTCAGCAAAAACAGCAATAAAACAAAATGATGAAATAGGTGAACTAGCAAGCACAATTGACATATTAAGCAGTAAGCTTGATGAAGCAAGTCGTGAAAGTGAAATACTTCAAAAACAACGACAAGATTTTATAACAAATATATCACATGAATTAAGGACACCTGTAACAGTTATACGGGGATCTCTTGAAGCATTATGCGATGGTATTATCAAAGATCCGGAAAAAATAAATGATTATTATAAACAAATGCTCAATGATAGTAAAAGTTTAGAAAGATTGGTTAACGATTTGTTGGAGTTGTCAAGACTCCAAAATGCTGACTTTAAAATAGACATGGCCGAAATAAATTTATGTGACGTTTTAAAAGATGCAATAAGAAGTGCTTCAAATATTGCTCAAACTAAAAATATTAAAATAGAATACCATCATAATAAAGATGTGTTTTTAATAAACGGGGATTATGGGCGACTTCGACAAATGTTTATAATAATTATTGATAATGCAGTTAAGTTTTCTTATGAAAGCAGCAAAATATATATTGATTTAAAAGGGCAAAGTATATCTATCAGGGATGAAGGAATAGGGATTTCTAAAGAAAATCTTCCTTATATCTTTGACCGTTACTATAGGGTCAAATCAATAGAAAACAAATCAGGAACTGGCCTTGGACTTACTATTGCTAAACAAATAGCATTAAGACATAACATAAATCTCTCTGTTGTCAGTAAACAAGGTGTTGGAACAACATTTGAGTTTTATATAAAGTAAGATTATCAATCCTATGGACCTTTCTTTTAATATATAAAAAGAACGTATCCTTATCAAACAAGATACGTTCATAATTATTTATTACTCATTTTCAAATAAAAGCTCATAGTGATTAGTAGAAATTTCTTTATAAATACGTTCTATTTCAGGCTCAATAAGGTTTTCTGGATTCTCATCAAATGAAACTTTAGCGCAAATTCCGCAGCTTGAACTTAATTTTCTTGGTACAGGCTGTAATGAGCATTTAATTTTTAATTTTTTCATTTTACTGTCAAATTTTAATGCACCAGATTGAGTATGAAATAATATTGAATAATTCATTTTATTCCTCTTATTACAAAAATATCATTATCTTCTATTATTTCTATATTAAACCCCTTGCTTAAAAGAAATTTTTTCACATTTGTTTTTGAAGTATTATTATCAGTTAATACTTCAATTTCATTAGTATTAGAATTCTTATCTAATTCTTTTTTTGTCATCAGTACAGGTTGAGGACAAGATGTTCCACATGTATCTATTCTCATTTCTTCACCTCTTAACTATTTTTTTTCATTAAATCAGAGTTTGCCAATGAAACAACAATTAAGAAAACCAAACAAATAATTACAGCTATTTGTCCATTTGCTGTAGGCCCTTTTCCGCTTGAAGCAAGTGCAAAATTATGAACAATAGCTGCACCAACTATCATGCCAAATACAGTTACAGCTGAATCAGAATTACCTTCGCCTGAAAGTATAAGTTGTCTTAAAGGACATCCCCCTAACAAAACAGAACCCCATCCAACTAAAGCCATACCCAAGAAGTTCCATACACCATCTGTATGTGCAACTGGTTGCTCTGTAAAACCTAATTTAAAACTACCTAATACAATATTTCCTATTGCAGTTACTACTATAATAGCAACAAACCCAAGCAATAAATGATTTTGCTTAAACATAATTTGATCTCTCAAACCACCAACCATACAAAGTCTTGTTTTTTGTGCCAAGGCTCCAACAATTAAACCACATATTAATGCGATTACAATAGGTGCATGTTGACTTCCCGGTCCTTCTTTACTAAAAAATATGAAAGCTGGAGCTGCCATTAATAGTATAAATAATCCAACTGCTGTTATGGGCATAACATAACCGTCAAAATTTGAAGTTTTATAATTTCTTTTGAGAGTAAATCCTTTGTTCAGAAATATAATTCCAACACCAATACCCGCAACGAATCCTACTAATCCTACAATAGCATTCAAGTCTCCTCCACCTATTCTTAGTACCATTCTAAGTGGGCAGCCTAAGAACATTAAAGCTCCTACCATTACTGCAATACCTAAAAAGAATCTTGTTATTGGTGAAGAACCACCCTTTGACTGAAATTCTTTACCTGCAAAAGCTGTAATAAAAGCTCCTAATATTAAACCAATAATTTCTGGTCTTATGTACTGTACGATTTCAGCTCTGTGAAATCCTAATGCCCCTGCTATATCTCTTTCAAAGCATGCAATACAAAATCCCATGTTTTTTGGATTGCCAAGAGCCACTAATATTAATGAAACAATTCCAACAACTGCTCCAGCAAAGATAATCCCTTTTTTGCTTTCAAAGAAATTCATTTTTTCTTCTTGCAATATTTTTTCTTTTTCCATTTTCTCCTCCTTATATATCATAATTGTATTATATTTCACAATTAATAGGAAAGTAAAATAGAAATAAGTTTAATAAAGAATAATAGGTATAAAAATTATTTATAGAATTAACATATTTGGTTACTTTACCTCTAGTATTAATAATGTAACATCATCTGTCAACTTATTGTTTCTTCCCATATGTTTATAAAAGTTCTTAATTATTATTTCTTCCAGTTCAGATGAACTTAAAATAAAATTTGTTTGTAATAATTCATTTATATTCATAAGGATATGATTCTTATTAGTATTTTTAGATTCTACTAAACCATCTGTATAAAAAACTATTTTATCACCAGACTCCAACTGCACTGTTCTATCATCAAAATATGGCATAAAATAATCTCCCAGCTTACAAATAGGGAAGCCCTTCACATTCATTTCAATTATTTCGCCATTTTTTTTTATAATTATAGGTGAAACATTAATACCGGCAGATGCATACGTAAATGTTCTTTCCTTAGTGTTAAAAACTCCATAAAGCATTACGATATATGTTTCTGTTTTAAAATTTGTCTTATTAAATGATTTATAAAGATTCTTCAAAACAAAACCTGGAGATATTATTTCTAAATTCAATTCATCATCTGTAGTAGGTTTAATATTTTGGTTTGCAAATATTGTAAGCATTGCTGCAGATACCCCGTGACCTGAAACATCACCAATATAAATACCTATGTTTTTTTCATCTAATCGTAAAACATTGTAAAAATCACCGCTTAAATGTTTAGCAGGTATGTATCTAGCATTAAAAGTTACAGTTTTATCTTGAGGCATTTGAATGGGAAGAAATAAACGCTGCATTTCTTTTGCATATTCTATATCATTCATCAATAGTCTATTAGCTTCTTCCAATTCTTTTGTTCTTTGTTTTACTATAAAATTTAAATTTTCACTATATTCCTTTAATTCATTTTTTACTTTTATCATTTCTCTATATGGAATACTTACATTTTCAATATATATTGCTTTATATAATATCATATAAGCAATAAATTTATATAAATGCCCAAGGTAATTATAAGCATCATATACATTGGCATAACTGACAAATGCTAATTCACTGAAAATTGAAAATATTAGAGCTATAATAAAAAGATACTCTCTTCTTCTTTTTGTATCTTTATATTCAATTACAGTTATAAAAAGTGTTATACTCATTACAAAAATAATTATGAATTCCATTATTATTTTTTCTCGCGTAAGGCCCTGCCCTTCAATAAACATTTCTGGAATAAATTTAGGAAAATAAGTAACTGTTAAAAATATCGCTAACAAAATTAATGAAGTTATAATAACAAAATTTTTCTTTTTTATATTACTTTTAACATTTGTAGGTATAATTACAGTAGCTAAAAAACCAAAGCTACCCAATGTTCTAGAAATAATCCAAAATGTTGTAGCTCTGTTAGCGGAAGTATTAGCAATAAAAAAATGAGACATTCCTTGGAAACTTAATGTATGAAGAAAATCAAGAGATCCCATGGTTAGAAAAGCGCATCCTAAAATTATCATTTTCAGACTTTTGGATTCTTCATAAATAAAGAAAGTTACTGTAAATATAGAGAAGGACACTAAAACTGATGCAAATTCAAATATAATATGCCATGTTAAGTATGAGTTAACTGACATTATTTTTATAAATATTTGATTAAAATAAGCTGCAAAGATAAATAGGGCAATTGAGATAATAATCACACTTATTATTCCTATAATAGGTTTTAGAGACTTTGTCGCTTTAATATTAGTTTCCATTATTATATATTATCCCCCCATAAATTCTGTTTGTCGTATTATAAGTGAGTTTGTCGTCAACATATATTATAATGTATTCCTTATAAATTTACCAGGATATATTAACTAAAATACTCATATATAAATAAAAAAGCCCATAAGGGCTATACTTAACGTCTTCTTTCTTTTGTTAATGCTTCAAGAACTGATTCAGCAATATTCGCTGAGTGATCTCCGATTCTTTCTAAATTTGAAATGATATCTAGGAAAATAACACCTGAATTAGGCTCACACACATAATTATTTAATCTTTCAATATGATTTTTCCTTAATTCCCTATACATTTCATCTATTTTATCATCCATTAAAATTACTTTTCCACAATCATCACTATCAATTGTTTTTAAAGCATTTAATGATAATTTATAAGCTTTTACAGTATCATCAAACATTTCTTTAATTTCTTCTTTAGCACTATCAGAAAAATTAACTTTGTTTTCTATCTTATAAAGAACCAATTCTCCTATATTATCAGCATGATCCCCAACTCTTTCTATATCATTTAATGCATTCATTAAAACAACTAATTTGTCTTTTTCATAATTAGTCAATGATACCTTATCAAGCTTCACCAAGAATTCAAGAGTTACTTTGCTTAATTCATTGACTTTCTTCTCAATTTCAAAAACTTTATAAACTAATTCTTCGTCATTTTTAATAAATGCTTTTATGGCTGTCGTAAATTGTTCATAAGCAATATTTCCTAGGTGTAACACTTCTTTTGCTGTTTGTGTTAAAGCAATTGATGGAGTTACAAGAAGTCTTTCGTCAATGTATTTGGTTATATGAATTTCTTCACTTCCATCTGATTTAATAATAAACTCAGATGCTTTTACTAACAGGTTAGCAAAAGGAAATAAAATTACCACATTAGCTATATTAAAGAAAATATGTCCAGCAGCAATTTGTTTGGGTACATATGTAGGAACAATTTGATAAACCAGGTATTGAACAGGATATCTCAAGAATAGCATGAATATTAACGTACCTGTTACATTGAATAACAAATGCATTACCGCAGCCCTCTTGGCAGTTTTAGTGGCTCCTATGCTAGATAATAATGCTGTAACGCATGTCCCAATATTCTGACCAAAAATAATAGGATAAGCCTGATTAAAATTAATAACTCCTGTAGTAGCCACAGCAATCAATAAACCAGTTGTGGCACTACTTGATTGTAGTATTGCAGTCATTACGAATCCAACTAAAATTCCAAGAAACGGATTGTCAAATTTAGTCATCAAACCTGTAAATTGTGGATTAGTTTCTAAAGGCCCCATCGCATCGCCCATAAAGTTCATCCCAACAAATAATATACCAAACCCTATAATTACTTCAGCTATGCTTTTGACTTTTTTCTTCTTAGCTGCAAGGTATATTAATACCCCGATTCCAATTAAAAATGTGGCAACCTTCGTAATGTTCAAAGATACTAAAAAAGCCGTTATAGTTGTACCAATATTGGCTCCCATAATAATTCCTGCTGCCTGATTTAAGTTCATTAAACCTGCATTAACAAAACCTACAACCATTACCGTAGTAGCACTGCTGCTTTGTATAACTCCTGTTACAAGTGTTCCAACTAACACACCCATCAGCCTGTTTTTCGTCAAGGCAGCTAATATATCTTTCATTTTACTTCCAGCAGCTTTTTGAAGACCATCTCCCATGTAACTCATACCAAAAAGAAAAAGTCCAAGCCCCCCAATTAAATTAATGGCAATATCCATAAATCCTCCTAGTCTTTTGTGAAACAATTAAAAAATTAATTATATATATTGTTATAAGCCCTAGCAATTATATCATTATTCATTACCTAAATAAAGACAAATTTCGATGCCATATTTTACTATTTTTTTACTTTATTTTTACATTATATAATTGTCATCTTACAATCGACAGAAAATTTATATTACATACATCCAATTTTAAAAAATTCTTGGAATCAAGTTTTCTTCTAATAATACTATACCATGTCAATTAATTCTAATGGGACAACCTAGTTCTAATTTTAGTCTCCAAAAGTCTCTCCCTGTATACTTTGTATTATAGCAGTCTGTTCTTCAATATCTTCTCTTTTCACCTTTATCTTAAAATTACTGTTAAGAAGATTAGCATTGTTTAGTAGTAAATGCTCCCGCAGATTTTCTTCATTTACATGACTGTTATGATTTACTACTATAGTAAGCCAATCAATCTTAAGTATTTTACTTTGTTCACAAATTTCCCCTAATAATTTTGATATATTATTTAATAAAAATGTATCATGCATTGTAATACTCCTTTATTTAAATTATTTTTTCACTTAAATTTGCTGCATAAATACCTTTGTCAAGATATGATCTTCTTGTACAATTATCGTTAATTGTTATTCCATAAAATATTATAGATCTTCCCATTTCATCAAGTTCACTGAAATCTCAATTATTAAATCTTATGCTTCATAAGAATATATAATGCTAAAAGTTTATTATAAAGTATATAAAAAAAATAAGACTTAATTTTATAACTTCATTAAATTTTAGAATTCAATACTACCAATAATTGATAAATAACCTTTTTTACTTCTAATGGGGAAAAGCTATTTCAGCTGCTATCCAGAAAATGAGCAGTAATCCAATTAGAATAGATAATATGGTAAACAATGTTCTGTCCTTATTTTTAATGAATGATAGAACTCCCATAATAAATCCTATAATCCCTAATACAGCAATAAATGGAGTTGGAAGAGGAATTCTAATGAACATCCCTAAAGTAAATACTTTTAAAAACATTAACACAATAAAAAGCAATGTTAAAATAGCTGCCCATTTCCCAGCTTTTGTTTTTGAACACATTTGAATTTTCATAATTAATACCTCCCGATATATTTTTATTAGAAATAATATTTATCTGTTATTGTTATCCTATGTTCTTAATACTTACAAAAATCAACAATAATCAACTGTTATTTTATCTGTCTTATTATATGCAAATTTTACCCACAAATATACAAATAAAACATACATTGTTTCTGAACCAAGATAAATACCTAAAAAAGTTGCTCGGAAAACGATTCCAGCAACTTTTTTTATTAAATAATATTTTTTAAACAACAATTTTATAGTCTGAAAATGTCCCCCAGTATTCAACTTTATTAAACATTGGATCAATTGATAAGAAATAAACAATTATTGGAACATAATCTAATTCCTGATGTGTATTAAAAAATTCATTATCTCCATATCGTATAGCTTCAAAAGCAAGTGGAAGTTCCCTTCTAAAAACAGCTTCACGAATAGCTTTTACCTCAGGAATAAATTTGCCATCTACATACAAATAAACATAATAAAAATAATTTTCATCATTTAGTATCCACTCACCCATTACTTCGTCTCTCATAGGATTAAGCTTAAAATAAGCAAAATCTAAACCTATAGTTAAATAAAGATCAGCTGTTACATCTGAATGAGTTAAGGTATAGCGTCGTGGAATAATAGGTTCTGTTGAAGTAGCACCTACATATTCAACATGTAGTTTTTTAGGGTCTAATCTACTCATTTTTTATATCCTTTCTAATAATATTAATTTAAAATAATATTTATATATATAATATTAAATATTATTTTAAATGTTCTTTATCATTAGAAAAAACTCTTCAATTTTGAAGAGTTTTTAATGTTTTTCCATAGTTTTGTATGGAGGCGGACT
>JAQVWY010000010.1:21424-57022 GCA_028709465.1 Tissierellia bacterium
TTCGAGTCGTAATTGAGTTAAAAGATTCAAATACTAATTTAGACAAAAAACAGAATAGAAGCAATCATTTAACACCAGTCGAGCAAGGTTTTATGTATGCACATAAGAATGGTACTAAATGTGGTTGGGTTATTGTTTCAAATTTTGTTGAAACTCGACTTTATAAAAGCAACAGTTGACAAACAAATATTACAGAATAATCTTTATGGCGTAGACATAAATGCTGAGAGCGTTGAAATAACAAAATTATCGCTTTGGCTAAAAACAGCTAAAAAAGATCAAACACTTGCTTCATTAGATAATAATATTAAGTGTGGTAATTCATTGATTTGTGATGAATCCATAGCTGAAGAGCTTGCTTTTAATTGGAAAAATGAATTTAGTGAAATAATGGAAAAAGGCGGGTTTGATATTATAATTGGAAACCCACCATATGGGGCATCTATAGATGAAGCTACTAAAAAATACATAGCAGAAAACTACAAAACAACAGAAGGAAGGTATGATACATATAAAACTTTTTTTGAATTAGGATTTAAACTATTAAAAGAAAACGGATATTTAGGATATATTACCCCAAATACTTTTTTAGTTTTAGAAAACGGTGCTTCTAAATTACGGGATGTATTATTTAGAGAAAATTCATTAATAAATCTTGTTGAACTGTTTAATGTTTTTAAAACAGCAACTGTAGAACCTATAATAAGCATTTTTAAAAAAACAAAACCAAAAATAGATAATACATTTGAAGTTTTAACTTTACCTCGTAAAACTATATTGTCAAATACATTTGAAATGGAAGGTAATAGTTATATATTCACACAGTTATATATAATACAAAATGAAAATCTTATATTCAATTATAGGCAAAGTATATTAGAGGCTGCACTACTTAATAAAATAAAAAAATCATCTATTCCCCTATTTAAAATATTTGATGTTTTTCAGGGTATAATACCATATGGTAAAGGAGAAGGTAAACCAAAGCAAACTGACGATATAGTTAAAACAAAACCATTTACAGGATATACAAAAATAGATGACACATGGAAACCTTTTATAAGAGGAAAAAAAGTAAATAGATATTTAGATATGTGGGATGGAGAGCATATTAAATATGGCGCCCATTTATGTAGACCACGTAACCCTAATATATTTGTAAACGAAAAGATATTCATAAGGCAAACAAGTGATTATCCCGTATGTACATTAGACAAAACAGGATAATTTTCAAATGATACTTTACATTGTATTTGCTATAAGAAAGATGATGCAAATAAAAATATCTCTCTGGAATATTTACTTGGAGTAATTAATTCTAAATTAATTAAATGGGTATTTCAACAAGAAAATTTCACTATTGTTAATCAGCCTTTTGCTCAAACAAAAGTTATTTTTGTTGAACGACTACCCATAAAATATTTAGAAAACTATGCAAAAGATGTGGAAAATATGGTAAACAATTTACTTAATAAATATCAAAACCAATATGTTAATAGCCAAATGTTTATAAAATATATTAAAGAAATATATAATCTAAAAAAAATTACAGAAAAAATGGATGAGTTTTATAATTTTAATTTTAGCGAATTTTACTCAGAATTAAAAAAGAAAGGTGTAAAACTAAAACCCAATCAACAAATGGATCTTATGGAACTTTTTGATGCAAAAAAACAGGAATGGCAACTGTTAAATAATGAAATTATCATTTTGGAAAATAAATTAGACCAATTAATCTATAAGATATATAACTTATCTTCAGAAGAAATAGATATTATTGAAAGTACAGTTTTACAACTTGGTATGACTGGTTAAATCATTGGATCTTTCATATTCGTATCCTAACAATCAATAAAACTTCTCAAATTTTGAGGAGCCTTTTTATTTTCCATTCATTAATATGTCCGTAACAGTTCATATTCACAATCAATTTCGTAATTATAGACCTAACAATAACATTCTTATTTTCGTAAAAATTCGTCCATAAAAAAACTCCTCAAATTTGAAGAGTTTTTGGTATTCTCCATATATTAGTATAGAGGCAAACCGTACAGACATAAAGTTTTAAATAATATTGAATCAGACTTACAAAATAAATTCTAACACACTTTCTAACACATTCTAACCATTTTTGTCAATTAAATGTGTTAGAATATTTATTATAAAATTCATCATTAATTTTTATGAATCAGGAAAATTCTATAGGCATTTCCTCTTTCTTTAAGTTAATCCTATTCTTTGATATTCCTATTATTTAAATTTATTGAATATTTCTTCTGGAAACCAATGCTTGATTAAATTCAACTAATTTTATTTGTTCATTTTCAATTAATTCAACTAAATTCTTTGCCTCTGCAAATACAAGAACTCCATATGTTTTTACGCCATGTTCTTCTGCATAATTTAAAGCTGATTGATAGAATTCATTTTTCCAAGGTATGCGCTCAATTGTATTAACTTCCTCTTCTCTATCTAAAACGTATTGTAATAAACTTTTATAATGCAACTCGTATGCCTGCGCCACTAAAGGCATCTCACTTTTTTCTATACTTACAGGATTTACAAGCCATTTTAAAATCTCTTCTATTGCTTCTTATTTTTCAATATCTTGTACTATAATAAGCTTTTCCTCAACAGAAACTAAACCATTTTTATATCGTTCCAATAATTCTTTATATTCCATTTATACCCTCCAGCTTAATTTTTAATTATGTAAACAATAAAATTGGAGGGCACTAATCGTCCTCCAATCTTGGTATCTTTAACTATGTTTTATTATCCAATCAAGTAAATCCTTATCATCAAGTTTATTAGAAGCCAATCCAAGCCCTAACTCTATAAGTTCTTCATTTGAACACTCTAATATAATTCCATTCATTTCAAGAAATGTCATCATGACTAATAAACCAATTCTTTTATTACCATCCACGAATGCATGATTATTTATTAATGAAAATCCAAGTCGTGCTGCTTTTGCATGAATTGTTTTGTAAATATCTTCGCCATCAAAACTTTGGAATGGAGAATTTAGAGCTGAATCTAACAATCCATCATCCTGAATTCCATCTATACCACCAGTTTCTTGAATCAACATACTGTGAATTTGAATAACTTGAAATTTGGTTAATCTTTTCATTTTGCAAGTTCCTCAAAAGCTTCTTTATGCTTAGATAATAATCTTTTAGCTATAATATTTACTTCTTCATCCTCAATTGTTTCTCCTTTTTCAAATTGACTGATTTCAATTAAAACATATCTTGGGACATTATTTTTTAATATAATTGCTGCTCCATTCTCGTCTACTAAACGTGCAACTTTTGAAAAATTCTGATTAGCTTCCGAAATAGATATTAAATTTTTTGTGTTAATTTGCATACTAATACCTCCTTTTTTATATTATATTCTATATTTAGGATAAATTCAACCTAAAAAATTTGTTTTACTTAATTATTTCCTAAATATTAAAGAATTATTGTAAATCTTGGTTTAAAATGAATTTCAATCGAGGCGCATTCAGTTTTTATTAATATGGATGATTCGTTTCTTTTATCAGAAAGAATTATTACTGAACTAACACTTTCAAAATCTAAAGATGAAATAAGTATATTATCAAAAGTATATACCTGTATCTTTATATCCGAGTAAGATGGGCTAATATTTATTATAAACTTTTCATTACACATATTACAAAACTTATAAGTTGCAGTGTTATAACAAAAATGGACAACATTATCAAGTTAGTCCATATAAAAGGTCTATACGCAAAATCAAAATGTATTACATTTCGTTGAAACAATGGTTTCCATAGAATTGGAACCTGTTCACCTTGAACTATACTATTAGTCGATACAAAAGCAACTTTAATGTTTGTATCTTTTATTAAATCTGCAGCTTTTTTAAACCAAGCGGAAACATAATCAAGATTTCCTACCCCTTTGAAATTGTAGCCAAATACATTAATCATATCTGATTTTTGTTCCTTATTTTGATATTTCTTACCTATAAACGGAGGGTTTCCTAATATATAGTTCAACTCTTTTTTTAAAACAATGCATTCCCAATCAATTCTTAAAGCATTTTCATTTACAATCGTTGCAGACTTTTTTAAAGGTAATCGTGCATAATATAAACCAAAATATTCTGAAACAAGATTATTCATTTGATGATCAATAAGCCACATACCAACATGTGCAATTTGGCTTGGAAACTCCTCACGTTCTATACCATAAAACTGATTTACATTTACTTTACAATAGTCTGATATATCCATTATATTCTGATCTTCTATTATCATTTTCATTACTTCAAGCTCTAATTTTCTTATCTCTTTATATGTGATAATCAAGAAATTTCCACAACCGCATGCTGGATCAAGGAATTTTAATTTGCTTAACTTCTCATGGAATAAAATGAGTTGTCTTTTATTAAATTTAATTAATTCAAATTGTTTCCATAAATCGTCAAGGAATAAAGGTTTAATCAGTTTTAAAATGTTATCCTCACTTGTGTAATGTGCCCCAATTTCTCTTCTCTCATGTTGATTCATAACACCTTGAAACATAGCTCCAAATATGGCTGGAGAAATATTTGTCCAATTTAAGGAACTACAATCAATAAGAATTTTTCTCATTCTATAGTCATAATCTGCAAAGGATAGTCGTTCTCTAAACAAGCTCCCATTTATATAAGCGAAATGTTTAAGTTCTTCGGTTAACATTGTTTGTTTTACCCGTTCTTCAGGTGGAGTATCAAGAATCTCAAATAGTTTAGCAATGCGATATGATAAATCTGACCCATCTTCTTTTGAATTTGAAATATAATTAAAGAAAATATCTTTTTCAAATATTCCTGTATCATCAGGAAATATACAAAATAAAAGTCTTACTAAATATACTTCTAACTGGTGTCCTTTATAACCATGTTCTTTTAGTATATCGTGAAGTTTAGCCATATTTTCAGCAGCTTTAACATCAACATCTTTATTAGCTAATTTAGCTGATGTTTTTTGTCCTATTATGTCAGAAAAAAGCTTTAAATGTTTATGTAACTGGGATGTTTTAAAATTCCATATTTGTCCTGTCACATTTCGATAAAGCCGAATATTTTCGAAGTCACAAACCATTATATATTTAGGTAAGTCCACATCCTCCAAATTAAACGCATAATCTTTTGCCTGGTCATATGCTTTATCAAGACTTTTTCCCTTAGACTTCATTTCGATTAAAATAAAACCTTTCCATAGCAAGTCAATATAACCATTTCTTTCCTTACCATTTTTATCCTTACCTTTTGGAACTTTTTTTTCAAATAATGCAACTCTCAATCTATCAATTCCAAGAACTTCAAAAAAATCATTTAAAAAGCTCTGTGCTTCAGAAGATTCATAAGCTGCAAACTTCCATTTTTTTGAAAATCTCAATGCTCGTTGTCTTATATCTGTCCAGGTTAATTACACTTTTTATTTTCTCTCCTAAAGTTTTTAATTTTAAGTTTTAGTATACAATTCATACCTTAAACAATATGATTATTGTTACCAAATCGAGCTACACAATACCCCTAAAATTAATTACCTTATAAAAAAGTAAAAAAAAGCCTACATACGAACTAAACTTAATAAAAAAATCCTTCAAATTTGAAGGATTCTTCACTGTTTTATTCAATTTTTTATGGAGGCGGTGGGAGTCGAACCCACGTCCGAAAATATTTCCACAAGACTTTCTCCGAGTGCAGACCATAATTTAATTTTCGCCTTGAATGCCGCCTATGGTCAGGCTACATTCTTAGCTATCTTCGATTAATCAACTTGAGGTCGAAGAATCCCTCAAGCAGTTCCCTGATTTAGATGATGCCCCAACTTAACCTACAGGTCGGTTAAGCGGGACAAGCAAGCAGCTTACGCTGCGAATGCTAAATTATTATTTTCTTTTGCGTTTATTTTTGTTGCCACTTTTAACGTTGTTCAGCGCAACGACTCGCTTATCTTACTTCTATACCCCCGTCGAAACCATTTACGCCCCCGTAATTGGATTGACTAATAGTCCTGTCTTTGTTGCATTCTTCTTTCTGCATCTTTTTTAGCAATTGTTTCACGTTTATCGTAATTTTTCTTGCCTTTTGCCACAGATATTTCCATTTTTACAAGGCCATTTTTTAAATATAAACTTAATGGTATGATTGAATAACCTTTTAATGTAACTAATCCTACAAGTTTTCTAATTTCTCTTTTATTAAGAAGAAGTTTTCTTACCCTTAAAGGATCAACATTATAAATATTTCCTTTTTCATAGGGGCTAATATGCATACCATATACATATGCTTCTCCATCTTTAATGTTTATATAACTATCCTTTAAGTTAACTTTTCCCTGTCTAATTGATTTAACTTCTGTTCCAACAAGCACTATTCCAGCTTCATATTTATCTTCTATAAAATAGTCATGATATGCCTTTTTATTGCTTGCAACATTTTTAGTATTCACTGCCATATTATCACCTACCGTTAAGCGTAGAAAGATTATAACACTATATGACTATGTTGTCAAATGGTAAAATATTTACGTTTTTAAATACAATTAGTTTATAATTATACTATACGCAAAAAAACTTAAACTAAACTTAAAATTATTAAATTGTTAAATACAATATAAACCATTAATGAATAAAAATGAATGTTTCGTATTACCGAATTTAAACAAATACTTTCGTTTTTTGTCATACTGAACAATAGTGAAGGATCTTCCCAAATGTTTAAGGGAGATTCTTCACCTAGGGTTCAGAATGACAGGATAGTTACGTTATTCATAATAGTTGTAGTAACCCCTTAATTATATCAACTCAAAATCAATTTCTGCTCTAGCAATACTTACCTTTGAAACCCTTATTTTAACAGCATCTCCTATTTTAAAAACCTTTCTGCTGCCTTGGCCGAATAATTCCTTTTTCTCTTCATCGTAGATATAATAGTCATCAACCATATTAGAGATATGGACTAACCCTTCCACTGTATTTTCAAGTTCAACAAAAATCCCAAAGCTTGTTACGCCTGAAATAACTCCTTCATATTCTTCATTAATTTTATCAGACATATATTCAGCAATTTTAATTTTATTTGTATCTCTTTCTACCTCATCAGCTAATCTTTCCATTTTAGATGATTGCTCTGCTACAACAGCAGTTCTTTCAAACAATTTATTTAAATCATCTTCTTTGAACTTGCCCTTAAGCTGTCCCTTAATAATTCGATGTATTTGCAAATCTGGATATCTCCTTATTGGAGAAGTAAAGTGGCAATAATAAGTTGCTGCTAATCCAAAATGCGGAGAGCTTTCAGATGAGTAAATTGCTTTTTTCAATGAACGTAGCATCATTGTATTTATGAGAGATTCTTCCTTTTTACCTTTGATTTTTTCTAACAACTTTTGAAGCTCCCTTGGATGTACATCTTGCCCACCCTTTAAAGTATAACCTAGATTATGTATAAATTTGCTAAATTCATACATTTTCTCATCTTCAGGATCTTCGTGAATTCTATATACAAATGGCATATTCATCCAATAATAATGTTCTGCTACGGTTTCATTACAAACTAACATAAATTCTTCTATTATTTTATTAGATACACGTCTCTCATATTTAATGACATCTATTGCTTTACCATTTTCATCTGTGAGTATTTTTGATTCAGGGAAATCAAAATCAATGCTTCCTCTTTCATATCTTTTATTTCTCAATATTAAACTTAATTCTTCCATATATTTAAGCATTTCTAATATTGGCTCATATTTCTTACACAATTCTTCATCATTATTTTCTAACATATCAGAAACATCTGAATATACCATTCTATAATGACTTTTTATTATACTTTCAAATATTTCATAATCTGTAACTTTGCCTTCTTTATTTATAATCATTTCAACTGACAATGCTAGTTTATCTTCATTAGGATTTAAACTGCAAGCACCGTTAGATAATTCTTTTGGCAACATTGGTATTACCCTGTCACTTAAATAAATACTAGTAGCTCTTTTTAATGCTTCCTTATCAAGCTTTCTGTCTTCTTTAACATAATGTGTGACATCTGCAATATGTACACCTAGCTTATATTCATTTTCATTTAATTTTTCTACATAAACTGCATCATCTAAATCTTTTGCATCACTGCCATCTATAGTTATAATTGGAAGATTTCTTAAATCTCTTCTTCTTTTATATTCTTGTTCATGTATTTCTTCTCCTGAAACCTTTTTTGCTTCTTTTATAACATCTTCTGGAAATACCTGTCTTACCTTTTTCGCTATTAATACTGCTTCAATATGAGTTTTTGTGTCTTCAATATCTCCAATAATATCAACTATTTTCCCTTCAGGATTCTTCCTTTTATCTGGCCATTCAATTATTTTTGCAGTTACTTTATCATTGCTTTTTGCATTATTAAAATCTTCTTTAGGAATAAAAATATCAAAAGCAATCCTTTTATCATCTGGTACAACGAATCCAAAATGTTTGCTTTTTTGAAATGTTCCTATTACAAATGTATTAGCCCTTTCAATTATACGAATTACCTTACCTTCTGGGCTTTTAACTTCCTCTGTTACCTTCATAGGTCTTACGATTACTCTATCACCATGCATTGCACCATTCATATCTACTGGTGAAATGAAAATATCTTTTAATTCCTTGTTATCAGGTCTTAAAAATGCAAACCCTTTTTGATTGCCATCTAATGTTCCTATTACTAAATTCATTTTTTCTGGAATACCATATCTTTGAGCTCGAGTAAATATTATTTTACCTTCATTTTCAAGTTCATTTAATATTTTTAAAAGCTCTTTTTTCATGACCCATTCAACTTCTAATTCTTGTAACAATTCATTTAAAGTTAATGGCTTATATGCTTCTTCTTTCATAAATTCAAGTATTTTTTCTTTTAAATTCATATCGTACCTTCTCTCATCTAATAGTTGATTTAATTATTTGTGCTTACCGCTAATTTTATTTAGTAAATCTATATCATATGAAACTATATTTGAAATTCTTTGTTTTTGTTGCAACTCAGCTAACTCTATAATTTTTGTTATTATTTGTGTAAATGAGAGACCCAAGTCCTCCCATAAATAAAAAGCAATAGAACCAGGAATTGTATTAATTTCATTTACATAAATATCATTACCATCAAGGAGAAAATCTATTCTTGCATTTCCGCAACAATCTATAGATTTAAATGTCATACAAGCATATTCTTTAATTTTAGAAGTTAATTCTTCACCTATGTCTGCAGGTATTTTTCTTTTTGAAATATCTTTATCTTTCATCTTGTTAAAATACTTATCCTCATAAGTTAGAAAATCCTTCCAGCCTAATGGTTCTTCGCATAGAGAAGTGATTAGATCGTCTTCATAACCTATTACAGCGCAATTAATTTCTCTTACATTTTCTAAACATTTTTCCACGATTATTTTTCTATCATAAAATACTGCAACTTCTATACTTTTAATTAATTCTTCTTTATTTTTTGCCTTATTAATTCCAACACTTGAACCTAAATTAGCAGGCTTAACAATTAAAGGATATGGAATTCTTTCTATATTATTTATTATACTTTCTTTATTTTTCTCCCATTTACTCCTGTAAAACCAAGCATATTCCACTACAGGAATATTATAACATTCAAATATATTCTTCATTATTACTTTATCCATACCCACGGCAGAACTTAAAACCGAACCAAACCCACATGGAACATCATTCATTTGAAACATACCATGCAATGCACCATCTTCTACATTTGTGCCATGTACAGCAGGAAATACAATATCTATTTCATATAAATCAACTTTCCTACTAAATATGCTTTTTTTAATTTCAGGATGAGGATATAAAATTAATTTACCATTTTTAAATCCCGGTAAAACCTCATAGATATCATGTAATTTTTTTGTTTTAAAATTATTGATATTATGTAAGCTATCACCTAAATACCATTTTCCTTCTTTATTAATATAAATAATTATAGGATTATATTTAAATTTATCAATATTGTCTAATACTTGTAATCCTGTTATTATTGAAACTTCATGTTCTACGGATTTGCCCCCTATAATTATCCCCACCGATTTTTTCATAAATCATACCCCCCAAAATTTATTTAATTAGTTTTCATTATATGTATCTGGTAGATCATTTTCAAATAATATTACATCATTAATTTTGGTTATTGTTTTAAGAATTTCACTAGCTTCATCTAATGAATTTACTACATACAAATTATTTTCTAAAAAATTATGCTTTTTAATCCCTCTAATAATAGGCTCTGATCTTTTTATACCCACAATAATAGCAATATCACAAACTATCGCGATATTTTCACCAAATTTCTCATTTTCTATTTCCTCAATATCTCCTAATTCAACCATACCAGGAGTTACAATTATTTTTCTATGATTTATAAATTCATCCAATACATCCAGGGCCGCTTTAGCTCCCTGAGGATTAGAATTAAAGGCATCATCAATAACAATTACACCTGTTCCAGGATCAATAATTTCCAATCTATGCTTTACACTTTCTAATTTATATATTCCTTCTCTCATTTCTTCTAATGATAATCCTAATACCTTTGCAATAGCACATCCTGCAAGTATGTTCAATATGTTATGTTTCCCTAGAAGTTTTGTTTTACATTCTATAGTTCCTAAATCATTTATGCATAATGTAAATGTAGACCCTTCTTTGCCAACTTTTATATCCGATGCAAATATATCAGTATCTTCTATATTTTCAATACCGTATAATATTTTCTCTCTAAAAGTTTTATCCGCCAACTTCTTCACATATTCATTATCATAATTAAAAATTGCAATTCCATCATTAGGTAGACTTTCTATTAGTTCATATTTTGTTCTCATAATATTGTCGATAGATTTAAAAGTTTCTAAATGGCATGGTCCTATTGATGTAATAACACCAATTTTAGGACAAGTTAAATAAGCTACTTCTTTAATATCTCCAATTTTAGTGGCTCCAAGTTCTGCGATAAATATATCATAATCGCCATTCAAATCATTATTAATTACCTTGCTGATTCCCATTGGGGTGTTGTAACTTTCCGGTGTATTCAAAACATTAAATTTTTCTTTTAATATTGTTGCAGAAATAAATTTTGTGCTTGTTTTACCATAACTACCTGTTATGCCCACAGAAGTTAATTTCTTTAGATTTCTTATTTTATTTGACGCCTGAACATAAAATTTATTATTTATATTACTTTCAATTGGTTCAACTAAATAAATCCCAGCTATAAAATATAATGGTGTAAAGTAATACATCAAAGATAATATACTTGCCCATATAGGAAAGTAAAACAATATATTTTTTGAAATAATAAAAAAAATTCCTAATGTAATAAGAAAATCTGCTATGACTAAAGATAAAGTCATTGCATATAATCTTTTAGCTCTTTGGGTAAATTCAAGTGGTTTTTTAGATTCATATTTATATTTTATATTTAGTGTAAAAAACGCGATTGTTAATATAAGATAGGTGAATGCAAAATAATTAGTTTTTACTTTATAATTACCAGGTAGTATTAAAAATAATATCAAAATCAATAAAGATAAAACAACATATATTTTATCTTTATAAGTATGCAATTTATTCTTATTTTTTTCTAACCATGATATGTATTTATTATTTTTATAACCTAATAACTGTACCATGTGCAAATAATATTTTAATTTTATTGAACATAAGAGAAACCAACAAAATACGAATAAAACTACTAAACTTTTCATTATTTTCAACTCCTATATTATTTATTGAAATTTTCCTTAAGAAAAACTAAAATAACTGCTTTAAATTGATCATAAGAGTCCACATATGAATAGTGACCAGCACCTTTTAACACTATTAATCCACTGTCTTTAATTTTTTCTTCCATTATCTTTCCCATATACAATGGAGTATCTTCATCATTTTCTCCCCATATAAGTAAAGTTGGTACACTAATTGATGGCAACAAATAAGACAGGTTATCATTAATAACCTTAACCATAGTTTGCCGCATTATTCCTTGAGCTTCTTTATAATCTGCGGATCCAAATTTTTTGTAAAATCGTTCTAGATTTTCTTCTTTAGTATTTGCTGTACTAAATGTTGTATACATCTTTTTTAAAAACTTAAACCAATACACTTTAACATAATAATATAATTTTCTTTTAGGAATTAATCCTGCGCTATCAATAAGTATTAATTTGCTTACAATATTATCATATTTGCTTGATAAAATAATAGCTATTCTACCGCCGTGAGAATGGCCAAAAACAACAATATCTTTCATATTTATTTTTTTTATAAATTTATATATAAAGTTGGCGTAATCGTAGGAATTCCAGGATTCTTTCGGAATATCACTTTCACCAAAGCCAGGCAAATCTAATGATACAACCCTGCATTTATTATGTAAAATATTAAATATAGGCATTACTGTTTCTATGCTACCACCCCATCCATGAAGCAGCAACACATCAGTGGTACCAAATCCTTCATCTATATAATTAACATTCAAACCATCAATACAAATTCGCATCAACTATCCAATCCTTTCATGCATTATCATAAACTCTAAATCATTAATTGAATCAGTATCTTTATATAATATGCATAGCTAATAAACATTGTGAATCACTTATATCATTGTATGAATTTCTTGCATTATAAGCATTAACTTTAATTCTGAACTCTATTGTAATAAAATTATTAAAAAACCGGTTATTGTCATATTTATGATATTCCTAATTTTCTGCATTCTTTTGGGTGACAGCAAGAACCGTCCCCACTGTCTACCCCCACTGTCTACCAACTGTCTACACAGACTGCATTGTTACAAATTATACCATACTAAATATTGTTACTGCAAGAAAAAAAGACTTCTAATTTTAGAAGTCCTTTTAATATGCTATTTATTATATTTATTGTAATCCGAAAAATTTAAGTAATAAACCACCATGTTGAGCTAATGTTGGTCCAAATACAAGTGATACAACTGTCATAAGCTTAATTAATATGTTTATTGAAGGTCCTGAAGTATCTTTAAATGGATCTCCCACTGTATCACCAACAACTGCAGCTTTATGTGCTGTACTTCCTTTTCCGCCATGTGTACCGCCTTCAATATATTTTTTAGCGTTATCCCATGCTCCACCAGAGTTTGACATGAATATTGCCATTAAAACTCCAGTAACCAAAGCCCCAGCCTGTAATCCACCAAGAGCAGCAGTACCAAGCAAATATCCTACTATTAATGGAACAACTACTGCTAATAATCCAGGTACAATCATTTCTTTTAGTGCAGCAGCAGTACTTATATCAACACATTTTCTATAATCAGGTTTTTCCTTACCTTCCATAATTCCAGGCATTTCTTTAAATTGTCTTCTAACTTCTTCAATCATAGAAAATGCAGCTTTACCTACGGCACTCATTGTTATAGCTGAGAATAAAAATGGTAACATACCTCCAATGAATAAACCAGCTATTACTGTAGGCTCAGTTAAACTGATACTTTCTAAATTAACTGATTGAGTGTAAGATGCAAATAATGCAAGAGCTGTTAAAGCAGCTGAACCTATTGCAAATCCTTTACCTATAGCTGCTGTAGTATTTCCAACAGAGTCAAGTTTGTCTGTTATTTCTCTTACTTCATGTGGTAATTCACACATTTCAGCTATACCACCCGCATTATCTGCTATAGGGCCATAAGCATCTACCGCTACAGTCATTCCAGTTGTTGAAAGCATACCAATTGCCGCTAATGCTATACCATACAAACCATTAAGAGGAACCATTTTACCATTTGTATATCCTGCTATAAAATATGCTCCTACAATACCAACAGCTAATACTATAATTGGATAAGCAGTTGATCTCATACCTACTGACAAACCACTAATGATTGTAGTTGCAGCACCAGTTTCAGATTGATCAGCTATTTCTTTAACATATTTATATTCGTCTGAAGTATAAACTTCAGTTATTTTTGCTATTATTAAACCTACAGCAGTACCAAATACTATTGCTCCAAAAGGCTGATAACTTCCTAAAATAGTTTTACTTAATATAAATGAAGCTACAATTACAATAAGTGAACTAGCATATGTTCCGGCATTTAATGCTTTTTGTGGATTTGAACCTTCTTTTCCTTTTACGAATAATGTACCAATAATAGAAGCTATTATTCCAACTGCTGAAACTAATAATGCAAATAATACGCCTTCACCATTTGTATAAGCTACAACTCCAAGTGTAATAGCCGAAACTATAGAACCAACATATGATTCAAATAAGTCAGCTCCCATACCTGCAACGTCACCAACATTATCTCCAACATTATCAGCAATAACTGCTGGGTTTCTTGGATCATCTTCAGGTATTCCTGCTTCAACTTTTCCAACAAGGTCAGCACCAACATCGGCAGCTTTAGTATAAATACCACCGCCAACACGAGCAAATAATGCAATCGAAGAAGCTCCTAAACTAAATCCTGTAATTACATTAGCATCTTCGAATAATAACCAGAAAGCTCCTAACCCTAATAATCCTAAGCCTACTACTACCATTCCCATTACTGATCCGCCTGAAAAAGCTATATCTAATGCTCTGTTCATTCCTGATGTCATGGCAGCATTTGCAGTTCTAACGTTTGCTTTTGTAGCTACAGTCATACCAAAATATCCAGCTAATACTGAAAATAATGCACCTACTGCAAAAGCTAATGCTGTTGGCCAACTAATTGCTAATCCTAATACAATAAACATTACAACTGCAAAAATACCTACAGATTTATACTCTCTTTCAAGAAAGGCCATAGCTCCTTCATGTATATATGAAGATATTTCCTGCATCCTTTCATTTCCAGGTTGTGCCTTACTAATATTAGATGCCTTATAAAAAGCAAAAAGCAAAGCCAAGACCCCTGCTATAGGGGCTACTAATTGTGTTTCCATTTTTAATTCCTCCAAAAGTTTAATAAATTTAATAACAATAAACATGTACAAATTATAATATTGTTAAAACAAATACAATTTATTACTGAATAGCAGCCAATATTAATGAAGCTATTAAAAATATAATTGCTGAAACAGATGTTAGTTTTTCTAACTTTCCTTCATAACTTCTACCCTTATTTCTGCCCCATATTGATTCAGCACCACCAGCTATTTCACCTGACATACCTGCTGATTTACCAGATTGAAGTAAGATACTCGCTATTAGTATTAAACTTGCAATTATTAAAAATATTCTTACTACTATTTCCACTTATGCACACCTCCCACATGTAATCTACAATACAACGTTTAGATTATAACATTATAAATTCATTAAATCAATAAAAATCTTATAGCATAGATAAAGCAATTGAATAGCCATTGATAGAGCAGTTGAGCAGCAATTGTATTTTTTATCTATTGCTCATCTATTGCTTATCCATCGCTCACCTATTGCTCTATCTATTGTTTCCCTTTGCTCACCTATTGCTTATATTATAAAAAACTTCCATTCCATTATATTGAGATGCGGCTCCTAATATATCTTCAAGTCTTAACAATTGATTGTATTTAGCTACTCTATCAATTCTAGAAGGAGCTCCTGTTTTTATTTGTCCTGCATTAACTGCTATTACTAAGTCAGCAATTGTTGAATCATCTGTTTCACCAGAACGATGTGATACTACTGCAGTAAACCCGGCTCTTTTTGCCATTTCAATTGCATCTAAAGTTTCAGTAATAGTACCTATTTGATTTAGTTTAATAAGTATTGAATTAGCTACTGACATTTCAATGCCTTTTTTCAATCTTTCAGTATTAGTTACAAATAAATCATCACCTACAAGTTGAATTTTGTCTCCTAATCTTTCAGTGAGTAACTTCCATCCATCCCAATCTTCTTCATCCATACCGTCTTCTATTGAAATAATTGGATATTTTTGTACTAAATCAGCATAAAAATCAACCATTTCTGCTTGAGTTAATTGCCTACCTTCTCCTTCAAGAGTATAAACTTTAGTATCAGAATTGTAAAGTTCTGTTGCAGCAACGTCTAATGCTAGCATAACATCCTTACCAGGAACATATCCAGCTTTTTCTATAGCTTCAACTATAGTTTTTAATGCTTCCTCATTTGATGTTAAATTTGGTGCGAAACCACCTTCATCACCCACTGCAGTATTTAAACCTTTACTTTTTAATACGCTTTTTAAGCTATGGAACACTTCAGCTCCCATTCTTAAAGCCTCTTTAAAGCAGCAAGCTCCCACTGGCATAATCATAAATTCTTGAATATCAACATTATTATCAGCATGAGCACCACCATTTAAAATATTCATCATTGGTACAGGAAGTGTTTTTCCATTTACTCCCCCTATGTATTGATATAATGATAATCCTAATGTATCTGCTGCAGCTTTGGCACATGCTATTGATACACCTAATATTGCATTCGCTCCTAATTTACCTTTGTTTGGAGTTGAGTCAAGTTCAATTAACTTCTTATCAATATTAACTTGTTCAAGAGAGTCCATCCCTATAATTTCAGGAGCAATAATGCTGTTTACATTTTCTACCGCAGTTAATACACCCTTACCTAAATATCTTGATTTATCTCCGTCACGAAGCTCAACTGCTTCAAATGCACCTGTTGAAGCGCCAGAAGGTACTCCAGCTCTACCGTAACCACCGCTCTGTGTCCACACTTCAACTTCAACTGTTGGATTTCCTCTAGAATCCAAAATTTCTCTTGCATATACATCTGATATAATTGTCATTTAATTTCCTCCAAAATAAATATAAAATTAATGTATGATTAAACTTTCTCCAGTCATTTCAGCTGGTTTTTCCAATTCCATAATATCTAATAATGTTGGTGCCACATCAGCTAATATTCCTTCCTTAAGTTTAACATTTTTATTACTTTGAACCAATATAAATGGAACTTTGTTAGTAGTGTGTGCAGTAATTTTTGTTAATGTTTCTTTATCAAGCATTTCCTCACAATTACCATGATCTGCAGTTATTATAGCAGTTCCACCAATTCTAATAATGAAATTTAC
This sequence comes from Tissierellia bacterium, assembly GCA_028709465.1. GTDB lineage: Bacteria > Bacillota > Clostridia > Tissierellales > Sedimentibacteraceae > Sedimentibacter. The sequence goes on from JAQVWY010000010.1 coordinate 38,528, forward strand.
TAATTCACCAAGACATTTATCAACAGTTTCAACAGCTTTTATTGCTGCTTCAATATCACCTGTATGACCAACCATATCAGGATTAGCGAAATTTATCACCATAAAACTGTATATATCTTTTTCAATTTCATCAATTACTATTTTTTTCAATTCATAAGCACTCATTTCAGGCTTTAAATCATAAGTAGATACATTAGGAGATGGAACAAGAATTCTAACTTCATTTTTAAATGGTTCTTCAATTTCTCCATTAAAGAAATATGTAACATGTGCATATTTTTCGGTTTCAGCTAATCTCAATTGCTTTATACCATTATTGCTTAAATATTCACCTAATGTATTTTCAACAAAGTGAGGTTTATATGCTATTTCAACATTTTTAATAGTTTTATCATACAATGTCATGCATACAAATTTAACATTTACTTTTTGTCTGTCAAATTTATCAAAATCCTCATCAACAAAAGCCCTAGTAAGTTCTCTGGCTCTGTCTGGTCTAAAATTATAAAATATTATTGCATCATTATCTTTTACAGTTCCTAATTCGCCATTTTTATTATTAATTAACATAGGTTTTATAAATTCATCCGTAACATTGTCAAAATATGAATCTTGAATTGCTTCTATTGAATTATCATGTATTTCTCCAATTCCTTTAACCAATGCATTGTATGCTTTTTCAACCCTATCCCATTGATTATTTCTATCCATCGCATAGTATCGTCCAATTATAGATGATATATGACCTATTCCTATTTCCTTAATTTTTTTCTCCAGCTCTCTAATATAATTAATACCGCTTGCTGGTCCAACATCTCTACCATCAGTTATACAATGAATTTCTACATTATTGATTCCTTTGTTTTTAGCTAATTCTAAAAGACTATACAAATGAGAATTGTGACTGTGTACTCCTCCGTCAGAAAGAAGTCCTATTAAATGCATAGTAGAATTGTTATTTTTAACAAAATCAAATGCTATATTTAATGCTTCATTATCTTGAATTTCATTTTCTTCAATTGATTTTGTAATTCTAGTTAAATCTTGATATACAATTCTGCCTGCACCTAAATTTAAATGGCCTACTTCAGAATTACCCATTTGACCCTTAGGTAATCCCACATCGTATCCGCTGGCAGATAAAACTGTATTAGGATACTTTTTCATTAAAAGATCAAAATTAAGTGTCTTTGCTCTTTTAATTGCATTACCTTCATAATCAGGACCTAGACCCCAACCATCAAGGATAATAAGTGCTGTTAATTTACTCATATTATACTCCTAATTTTAATCACTGCATTGCATTTTGAATAATACTTACAAATTCTCCTGCTTTTAAACTTGCTCCTCCAACTAATGCTCCATCAATATCACTTTGACTCATAAGTTCTTTAGCATTGCTTCCTTTTACACTTCCACCATATAATATTAATAAATTTTGGGATATATTTAATGAATATAAATCTTTAATAGTATCTCTAATGAAATATGCCATTTCATTAGCTTGAATACTTGTTGCAGTACGTCCTGTCCCTATAGCCCAAATCGGCTCATAAGCTACAACAACATTATTCATATTCTTATCATCAATGTCTTTAAGTCCATTAATAAGTTGATTTTTAACTGTTTCTTCCTGCATATTTCTTTCTCTTTGCTCCAATGTTTCACCTACACAAAGAATTGGTTTAATACCATTAGTTAATGCAGCTTTAACTTTCAAATTCACTAAATCATCAGTTTCATTAAAATATTGTCTTCTTTCAGAATGACCAATTATAACAAAATCTGCTCCAATATCCTTTAACATAATAGGGGATATTTCACCTGTAAATGCACCATTACTTTCAAAATGCATATTTTGTGCACCAAGTTTGATAATAGAATTTTCTAATTTTTGTTTTACTGCATAAAGTGCTGTAAATGGAGGGCATACTAGTATTTCAGCATTAATTTCACCTTTAATCAAATCATTTAATTCATTAACTAGTTTTAAGCTGTCACTGACATTATTATTCATCTTCCAGTTTCCAGCTATTAATTTAGTTCTCATATCTTCCTCCTAATTTATCACTTATTATCAACTGCGTCAATACCTGGCAATATCTTTCCTTCTAAAAATTCTAAAGAAGCTCCACCGCCAGTAGAAATATGAGTAATTTCACTTGCAAGACCTATCTTTTCAACAGCAGCGGCACTGTCTCCGCCACCTATTATTGAAACAGCATTCTTATTTTCTGCAATAAATCTTGCAATGCTGTTTGTTCCTTTTGCAAAATTAGACATTTCAAAAACACCTAGTGGACCATTCCATATAATTGTTTTTGATTCATCAATAACTTGTTTGAATTTTACAATAGTCTTTTCTCCTATATCAAGTCCCATGTAACCTTCTGGAATTTTATCAACATCAACCGTAAAAAATTCAGTATCATTTTTAAATTCTTTCGCCACTACTGTATCTTTAGGTAAAAATAGCTTTACGTTTTTTTCTTCAGCCTTTAACAAAAGATTTTTAGCTAATTCAATTTTATCTTCTTCTAATAGAGACGTTCCGACATTATATCCTTGAGCTTTCAAGAAAGTATACATCATTCCGCCACCTATAATAATGTTATCTGCAATATTCATTAAATTTTCAATAACAGATATTTTATCAGATACTTTTGCTCCGCCTAATATTGCAGTTAAAGGTCGTTTTGGATTTTCTAAAGCTCCGCCCATTACATCTAATTCTTTTTCAATTAATAATCCAACTGCAGAAGGCAAATATTTACATACTCCAGCATTTGATGCGTGAGCCCTGTGAGCTGTTCCAAATGCATCATTTACATATAAATCAGCAAGTGAAGATAATTCTTTAGCAAATTCTTCACCATTTTTAGTCTCTTCTTTTCTATAACGAGTATTTTGAAGTAGCATAACTTCACCTGCTTTTAAATTAGCAGCATCTTCTTTTACCTTTTCATCAACTATCTTATCACAATCTTCAAATATAACATTTTTATTTAAAAGTTCACTTAATCTTTCAGATACAACTTTTAATGAATAATTTGGATTTGGTTCACCATTAGGTCTTCCTAGATGTGACATAAGAATAAGGGAGGCTCCATTTTCCAATAAATAATTTATAGTTGGAAGTGAACTAGTTATTCTATTATCATCTGTAATATTTCCTTCTTTATCAAGAGGAACATTAAAATCACACCTAACTAAAACTGTTTTGCCTTGTACATCAATATCTTTTAATGTTTTTTTATTCATAATAACCTCCAAATACATAGATGAGCAATAGATAAGCAATTGCTATTCCATTGCTTAATCTACCGCTCCATCAATTGCTCTATCTATTGTTCATGCTTCCACAATATTTAACAACTCTTACTAATTGAGCTGTAAATGACATTTCATTGTCATACCATGCGATAAGTTTAACTAATTGCTTTCCATCTACTTCTATAATTTGAGTTGATAATGCATCAAATACGCAAGCATAATGACTTCCTATTACGTCACTTGATACAATAGGATCTTCAGTATAAGCTAAGGTTTCGTTTGAAGCTTTTTTAATAGCTGCATTTATTTCTTCTACAGTAGTAGTTTTCTTAAGTTCAACTGTTAAATCTACTACAGAGCCTGTTATAGTGGGAACACGAAGTGCAATACCATCTAGTTTACCTTTCAATTCAGGCAAAACAACTCCCACAGTTTTTGCTGCTCCTGTAGAAGCTGGTACTATATTTGCTGCAGCAGCTCTACCTCTTCTGGCCATTATTCCTTTTTTATGAGAATTATCGTGAATATTTTGATCGTTTGTATAAGCATGAACTGTAGTCATTAACCCTTTTTCAATACCGAATTCATCATTTAAAGCTTTTGCTAATGGTGCTAAACAATTTGTTGTACATGATGCAGCGGATACAACTGTTTCTGTGCCATCAAGGATGTTGTGATTTACATTATATACTATTGTTTTTAAATCCCCCTTACCAGGAGCTGATAAAATTACTTTTTTTGCCCCAGCTTTTATATGAGCTTCAGCTTTTTCTTTATCATTGAATTTACCTGTGCAATCAATTACTATATCTATATCAAGCTCTTTCCAATTACAATTTTCAGGTTCTTTTATTCTAGAAGTAATTATTTCATTGTCATCTACTACTAAAATATTATCATTGTATGAAATTTTATCAGTCATAAAATTTCCATGGGCAGTATCATATTTTAATAAATAAGCTAATGTTTCTACATCAGAATTTGTATTAATAGCCACAACTTTAAAATCCTTGTCCTGCACCATCAATCTTAATGCTAATCTTCCTATTCTTCCAAAACCATTAATAGCTACTCTAACCATTTTACCCTCCAAAAAAATATATTATTATTATTTCTTATTTAATACAATTAATACATTTAAAACTTATGAAAAATATTAACTGTATTCTTTTAAATTATGTAAAACAATATGTCATACTATATCTATTTAAGACATATTATATTTGTTACTTGATTATATCATACTAAATTTTTAATGTATAGTGATTTTTTATAAAAAAATAAAGGAATACGAATGAAATCATATTCCTAATTTTTCTTAAAATAAATGACATGCAATTTTATGATTTGTGTCAATAGTTTTCAATTCTGGAATTTGTTCAGAACAAATTGGTTTTGCATAAGAACATCTTTCAACAAATCTGCAACATTCTTTTGGATTCACCGGACTAGGTATTTCCCCTTTAAGTTTAATTCTCTCTTTATTTCTAACAATATCAGGATCAGCTTCAGGTATTGCAGATAATAAAGCTTTTGTATATGGATGACATGGATTTTTGTATAAATCTTCCGCATCAGCTTGTTCCATTACCATTCCAAGATACATTACCACTATTTTGTCTGATATATACTTAACAACACTCAAATCATGGGCAATAAACAAATAGGTTAAGCCTCTTTCTCGTTGCAATCTTTTTAACATATTTAAAACTTGTGCTTGAATAGATACATCAAGCGCCGATATGGGTTCATCACAAACTATAAATTTTGGAGTAACGGACAATGCTCTAGCTATACCAATACGCTGTCTTTGTCCACCTGAAAACTCATGGGAAAACCTTGACATATGATCTCGATTTAATCCTACATCCTTCAATAATCCTTCTATTCTTTCATCTAATTCCTTTTCACCAATCTTCTCATGAAGTCTTATTCCTTCGCCAACTATATCTTTTACTGTCATCCTAGGATTTAAAGAAGAATATGGATTTTGAAAAATCATCTGAATATTTTTATGAAAATCCATTTTTTCTACTTTAGATTTTACATCAAATATATCTTTACCATCATAAATTACTTTACCATTTGTAGGTTCATATAGTTTTACGAGACACCTTCCAGTTGTAGATTTACCACAGCCTGATTCACCTACTAAACCTACAGTTTCACCCTCATTAATATCAAATGATACATTATCAACTGCTTTTAAAGTATCAGTTTTTGATAATTTAAAATATTTACTTAAATTTTGTACTTGTACAAGAGGTTGTTTTTCTGCCGCCATTTATAGCACCTCACTTTTTTCTCTATTTTTGCACGGTAATTTTATATCTGGTGCATATTCATGTTGTAGCCAGCATACTGTTTTATGATCTTCCGATAATTCATACTCTGGAGGCATTTTTTTGTAGCAAACTTCCATAGCATATTCACATCTAGCAGCAAATGGACATCCTGGCGGTGGAGAAAATAAATCTGGAGGAGTCCCTTCAATAGGAGATAATTCCACATCTTTTTCAGTTTCTAAACTAGCTATAGAGCCTAACAAGCCAGATGTGTATGGATGTTTAGTATTGTAAAATATATCATCTACTGTACCTCTTTCAACAATTTTACCTCCATACATTACTAGCACCCTATCACACATTTTTGCAATAACACCCAAGTCATGAGTAATTAAAATTATTGATGTTTTAGTTTTTTTCTGCAAATCTTTCAATAAATCTAATATTTGAGCTTCAATAGTAACATCAAGAGATGTTGTTGGTTCATCAGCAATTACAACACTTGGTTGTCCAACTAATGCTATTGCAATCATAACTCTTTGTTTCATACCACCACTTAATTCGTGAGGATATTGATTATATCTTCTTTCACCATCAGAAATTCCAACCAATTTTAAGATTTCTAACGCTTTTTCTTTTATCTGACTTTTATCATATAACTTTCTTTGAACAAATATTTCTTCTATTTGTTTACCAATTTTCATTGTAGGATTAAGAGAAGTCATTGGGTCTTGAAATATAAATCCAATTTCAACACCTCTTATTGTTCTTAACTCTTTCTCGGACATTTTTGTAATGTCTTTACCTTTATATATAATTGAACCATCTTCAAAAAAACCTGGCGGTTCAGGATTAAGTCTAATTAAGCTCTGCGCCGTTACGCTTTTCCCACAACCAGATTCACCAACTATTCCTATAATTTCACCTTCACATACATCAAAGCTGATACCTCTAACAGATTGAACCACTCCGCCGTATGTTTTAAAGGAAAATTTTAAATTGTTTACTTCTATAATTTTATCCATAATATCACTTCCCTTTTTATTCAGTTCCTCTAAGTTTAGGATCTAATGCATCCCTCAATCCATCACCCAATAAATTTAAAGCAAGCATTGTAGAACAAATAAAGAATGCTGGTATAAATAATTGGTAAGGGTATACTCTCAACATTTTAACTCCTGTTTTAGTTAATACACCCCAACTGCATTCTGGAGGAGCAATACCTAAACCAATATAACTTAAGAATGCTTCACTAAATATTGCGCTTGGAACTGCCATAGTAAGATTTGTAATAATCAAACCTATAATATTAGGTATAAGGTGTCTGATAATTATTGTAAAATCAGAAACGCCTAATACTTTTGCAGCCGCAACGAAATCTTGTTCTTTTAGCCTGTATATTTCACCTCTTACAAATCTTGCAGTACCAATCCAACCAGTAATACACATGGCTATTATTAAAGCTTCTATACCCGGTCTTAAAACAACCATCATAAGAATTTGTACAATTAATCTTGGAATACCATACATTACATCTATAAATCTCATAATAAATGAATCCAAAGTACCACCATAATAACCTGATATACCTCCAATTAGTCCACCAACTACGGTGTTCATAATTGTGGCCACAAAACCTATTGTCAGAGATACTCTAGCACCTCTCCATACTCTCACCCATAAATCTCTTCCCAATTCATCTGTACCAAACCAATGTTTGGATGAAATAAATTGATTCATTTTAGAAGAGTCTATAGCAGTATATTCATATTTACTAAGCATAGGCGCAAAAATAGCCATTAAAATATATAAAACAATTACCATCAATGATATAAAAGCAACATTGTTTTTCTTAATTCTTCTCCATGCATCAGCCCAATATGTTAAGTTAGGTCTAGTTATGGATTCCATCTTTTCAATATTTTTTCCTACTACTTTAAATTCTGTTCTATTTAAATTTTTTAATTCTAAATTGTTTTCCATGCCATAACCTACTTTCCTGCAATTCTTATTCTTGGATCTATTAATCCATATAAAATATCAACGATCATATTAGCTATTACTAAAAATGCTCCGTAAAATACAGTCATTCCTAATACTATTGAATAGTCTAAGTTTTGCACACTTTGAACGTAAAATTTACCCATACCAGGTATAGCAAATATTGATTCAATAACAAAAGTACCTGTTAATACCGCAGCCACCGTAGGTCCTAATACTGTAACTACAGGCATTATTGCATTTCTAATCTGATGTTTGTAAGTGACTCTAAAGCTAGAAATTCCTTTGGATTTAGCTGTTTTTATATAATCCTGTTGAACCACTTCAAGCATACTTGCTCTCATTAACCTAGATACTTGAGCTAAAGTGTAAAATCCAACTGCTATAGCAGGTAAAATCGTATGCTTAAACCCTAAATATTGCGCTACTGGAAACAATCCCCATTTAATACCAAAGAAATATTGCAATAAAGCACCCATAATAAAGTCTGGTACAGAAGTACCAATTATTGCAATAACAATGCTTATAAAATCTAATTTCTTTCCCCTGTTAAGTGCTGCAGTAATACCAAAAACCAAACCAAATGATATCCCAAATACTAAAGATCTAATACCTAAATCAAAGGAAAAAGGGAAAGAATCTTCTATAATTTTATTTACAGTTTGATTTTTATATTTCATTGAATAGCCCAAATCACCTTTGAGAAGGTTTTTCAAATATGTGAAATATTGTTCAATTAACGGTTTATCAAACCCATAATATTTTTCAAGATTTGCTTTTATTTCAGGGGTCATTTTATCACTAGTAAAAGGATCTCCTGGCATTAATCTTACTAATATAAACACTACTGTTACTAATACTAATATAGTAGCAAGAGAAATGCCAAGCCTTTTGATTATATACTTACCCATAGTTTCACCTCATATTTCATAGTAATAATCCTTTAAAAAATTAAACTTAATCTGTGTCCATTACATGGAATTAATAAAGCTATTACAGCTCTATTAATTCTCTAGTAGAATTTGTTAATAATTCATTACCATCTTCTTTTATAAGAACTTGATCTTCTATTCTAACGCCTCCCCAATTTGGTATATAAATTCCTGGTTCAATTGTAATCACGTTATTTACTTGAAGAATTTCATCTGATCTTGGACCCATAAATGGTATTTCATGCACATATAATCCTATGCCATGTCCAATCCCATTATAATGATATTCAAAATATTTTGTATCTTTTATAGCTTCAATAGAGGCTTCATACACTTCAGTTGCTTTAGCTCCAGCAACCATTTTTTTAGTAGCATCCTCTAACATTTTCTTTTCTAATTCATAAACTTCTCTTTGTTGTGGTGTTGCTTTTCCAACTACAACAGTTCTTGTCATATCTGACATATAACCATTAAATTGACAACCATAATCCATTAATACAAAGTCTCCGTATTCCACAGTTTTATTTGAAGGAATACCATGTAATAACGATGTCCTTTTACCTGAAATTAAAATATTGCCATATGGTTTTGTATCAGAACCTTCCATAACCATATAATGTTGTAATCTAGATGCAAGTTCTTTTTCAGTTATACCAACTCTGATATCCTTTATAATTCTTTCAAAGGCTCTGTCAGCAATTTGACATGCAACCCTTAAATTATATATTTCTTCTGGAGTTTTAACTGATCTGAATTTTTCTATAACACCTATTAAAGGTATTGCTTCAACATTAGTTTTTATAAGTTCATTGTATACATTATGAGTTACAAAATCGCTTTCAAAAGCAAAATTCTTTAGATTTAAACTTTCCACAATATTTTTCACTGCACTAGCAACTGTTTTTCCTTGTTCCCTCCAGTTAACTATAGTATAACCATGACATTCCTGTCCAGCCTGTTCGGTATATCTTGGGTCTGTAATGAAATAGTTTTCATTTCTAGTAATTAATAAATAGGAGTCATCCCCAGTGTATTTACTAACATATCTTACATTTTGAGGCCTAGAAATAAAAAAACTTTCAATATTATTTTCATTCAAATAATTAATTAGTTGATTTAGCATGCTTTCACTCCTTATGATTAGTCTTTTTTAAATATAATTATATAATAATAAACTTAACCATGATTATTACAGAACAATATTTATAACATGCAATAATAATGCCATATGGACAAACTAACATATTTTACACATAAACATAATAATTATGTATGTAATAACAACATTTTTCATTATTCCATTTTTCATTAAAAAAATTATTAATCTTCAATTGTATGTAATCATTTTTGATAAATTGTATGATTTATCTACAAATATCGCATGATTATTATACACTTGTAACATTTTTATACATAAAATACTTATAAATTAGAAGTAAAAATGACTTCTTAATAAAGAAGTCATTTTTACTCAAATGCTATTTGAACTATTATTGTTCAATATCAACATACATGTAGTCATAGTTTAATCCAACAAAGTAAGTTTCAAAACCTTTTACTTTAGGATTTAATAACATTGCATTTCTTCTTAATTGAAGCGGAATTATAGCACCATCTTCTAACAATGTTTTTTCTGCATTAAACAATGCATCCATTCTTTGTTTTGGATCTGTGTTTGTTATACCTTCTTTAACATAACCATCATATGCTTCACTTTTGTATGAACCATGGTTATATGGTGAGTTTGTAGTCCATAACTCCAAATATGTCATAGGGTCAGAATAATCGGGTACCCATCCGGTTACAACCATTTCAAATTCACGATCAGATTCCATTTGTAATCTTTGTTTATAAGGAACCTGTCTGATAGTTACAGTAATTCCTAATACAGTTTGTATTTGATTTTGTAATATTTCAGCTTCTGTTCTTGTACGTTCTGCATCAGTAGTTAATAATTCAAGCTCTATTTCTTTAGGATCAGATACTCCTAATTCAGTCATAGCTGCTTGTAAATGTTCTTTTGCTTTAGCTTCATCACCTTTTACAGGGAATGCTTCATAAGGATATTCTTCACCATAATCCTTATCTACACCTTTAACTTGTGGTAAAATATACCTAGTGTTTGGCTGATATAAGTTTTTAGTAGCTAATAATATAAAATCTTCACGGTTAAGGGCATAGTTTACAGCAAGTCTTAAATCTTTGCTCTTAAGTTCACTTGAACCGTCCATATTTAATTTCATGAAATCATTTGCTCCATCGAAATAATATGAAACTTTATCAGTATAATTTTCTAGTACTTCTGCAGGAACATTTACCTGATCAAGTTCACCTTGTTCATACATTGCAACAGCAGTCATAGGATCTGCAACTGTTAGTATATGAACTTCATCAAGATTTATAGCATCTTTATTCCAGTAATTAGGATTCTTTTCAAGAATTAATCTATCTTCATGTTTCCATTCTTTCACTATAAATGGTCCATTGTATGCCATTTTATCAGCATCAGCAGAATATTCTTGTCCATATTTTTCTACTAAATCTTTTCTTGTTGGACAGAATTGTGGCATTGAAAGCATGCTTATGAAATATCCTGTTGGGTTTTGTAATTCTATTTGTAATGTTTTTTCATCAATAGCTTTTACTCCTAATTCTTCAACAGGTAATTCACCATTATTTACTTTATCAGCATTTTTTATTAAAGAAGTAATAATAAATGCATAGTCACTAGCAGTTGCAGGATCAGCTAATCTTTGTAAACCATATTCAAAATCTCCAGCTGTTATTGGTTCGCCATCACTCCATTTTGCATCTCTTAAATGAAATGTATAAACTAAACCATCTTCAGATACATCATATTTTTCAGCAACACCATATTGGATTTCACCTACATGATTTCTCATTAAACCGTCAAAAATATGATATCCAACAGTTGAACTTGGAATTGAATTCATTAATTGAGGATCTAATGTAGGAACATCTGCTGTTAATGAATATCTAAATATTTTTTTACCTGTTTCTGTTGCTTCATTTTCTTTTGGTTCATTTGTTTCTTTTTCTTCAGGCTCTGCTGGTTTAGGTGTAGAGCAAGCAGCTAGTGAAAAACACATAGCCACAACTAAAATTAATGAAACTAACTTTTTAATATTCTTCATTTCTTCTTCCTCCAAAAATTTGATGTTATTTTATTTTTTTAAAAAATAATGTAACGTTTGCTTTAAACGTTTCACCTCCTTAATAAACTCATATATGAGTTATAAAGTAAATAAAAACACTAGATAAATTATGCAAAATTAATGCCACTTTTTCAACCTACTAGTAATTAAGCTAATTTTTTAAATTTACTATTATAAATTAACTATTTTAACAAACTAATTATATTATAGCTAAAAAGTTATTAGTTAAAAAGTAGTTCACCAGATAGTATGCAAATTATTACTATTGTAACCTTTTTTTGACAACAAGTGTAACAATAAATTTACACTTGTAAGCTTTAGTTACCCACTACATAATAAATTATAACAAAATTAATATCTTCTTCTCATTGATGAAGACGGTATTTTCATTTCATCTCTATATTTTGCAACTGTTCTTCTAGAAATATTAACACCTTTTTCTGCAAGAATATCAGCTATTTTTTGATCACTTAATGGCTTTTGATTATTTTCATTATCTATTAATTCTTGAATTTGATTCTTTACACTAGTTGAAGATACAGTTTCACCATCTATATCATTACCCAAGCCGCTGGCAAAGAAATATTTAAGTTCAAATATACCTTTAGGAGTTTGCACATATTTACCATTAGTCGCTCTGCTAACAGTTGATTCATGAACACCTATATCTTCTGCTACATCCTTTAAAACAAGTGGTTTTAAGGCACTATTTCCCTCATCAAAAAATTTTCTTTGAAATTTCAGTATTGATTCAACTACCTTGTATAAAGTCATCTTTCTTTGTTCAATACTTTTAATAAGCCACATTGACGAATTTAATTTATCAGTCAAAAATTTATTAGCTTCTTTATCATCTAAATTATTAACCATATTTTTATAATAATCGCTAATTGTTAACATTGGCACATTACTATCATTTACTATAATTATATACTCATCACCAATTTTTTCAACCGTAACGTCTGGCACAATATATCTAATATTGTCGCTATCTACAACAAAACCTCTTGCAGGTTTTGGCTCAAGCATTTTTATTAAATCAAAAATATTTTGAACCCGTTTAGTTGTAATTCGAAGTTCTTTTGCTATTTTTTGGATTTTATTTGTAGCAACATCCTCTAAATATTTTTCCACAACAATAAAAACATTTTTATCTTGAATTCCTTTTTCCTTAAGCTGAATCATCAAACATTCGCTTAAATTTCTTGCACCTACTCCTACAGGATCAAACGTCTGAATTAATTTTAATACTCTTTCTATTTCTATTACATCTTCATTTAATAAAAGACTAATATCTTGAATAGAACAACCAAGATAACCTTTTCTATCTAATGATTCTATTATAAACTCTCCAATACGCTTTTCCTTTTGAGTTTTTACAGACATTCCCAGCTGAATAATTAAATGATCCTTAAGAGACATTTTTTTAGAAGTATAGCTTTCAAAAGTTTGTTTATCATCTGGATTGGCAGCATTTCCATAAGTTTTGTAACTTATATCATCATACTTTTCAAGTACATCTTTCCAGTCAATCTCGCTTTCACTGCTAAATTCACTCTTATCATTATTTCCTATCTCCATGGACTGCTCTTCGCTTGAACTTTTTTCAGAAGTTTTATCCATAGTGTCCAGAAAAGGATTTACTTCTAACTGTTTATTTATAAATTCAGTTAATTCAACATTATTAAATTGCAAAACTTGTATAGCCTGTCTTAATTCAGGGGTCATAATAAGTTTTTGCGTTTGAGTAAGATTTAATTCAAAACCCATCTTCATAACATCACTCCTCGTAAAGCTATATATATTATATCAAATATTAATTATTTTTCAATGTTATTATTTACGAAAAAAATACATTAAATTTACATTGTTCTATTATAGCAAAACTTTATAAAATATGCCAACAATTTTTTAATAAATACAAGAATTCAAAAAGAATGCAGGAAAAGAGAATCTCATAATTTCAACAATTAATAGATTCTTTACCTACATATAAAAGTACAATTACAGCTATTCATAAAAACGCAACAATTATTTTAATAAAAAAGATTATAAATCGAAATTGAAAATTTTGATTTATAATCTTTTTAATTCTCTGTATTCTTTCATTATTTATAATTCTAAATTCTTTTTAGCAGTCTATTTTTTCTTTTGAAATATATTCTGCATCAGCTAAAACTTTAAGTGCTTCTTGAGTTTTTGCTTCATTAACTAATATTATTGGGCCTGTACAACCCATACCGCTTTCAGCATAAATATTATTTTTCCATAAAACTTGCACTGCATCTTCAAGATCCATTATTTCTATGCCTGCAATTTGAGATGTTACTACTTCTTTATCAGGAGCTTTAATTTCTTCAGCAGCTGCGACTTCCTTTTTTGATGATTTCAAACCATTTAAAATATCTTTTAATCCTGCTTTGTTAGCTTTATTGAACTCATCTTTTGCAATACCTAAACAGTTTCCTTTTACTAGTTCTGCAGCATATTTTATAGCACCTTCAACTAAAGGAGCACCTGATGCTCTAGAAATAATCATTATTAATTTTTCAAAACCTTCACCTATTCCAGGACCATAACCATAACCTATAGATTCATAATTTCCGCCTGTAGTATATGATGAAAATATTTTAATCATTAAATTTCCTGTCAAAGAATCCATTACCATTACATCACAAGAAGCCATCAATAAATCATTTCCTCTCATAACGCAACCGCCATCAGCTCTTTGAGATTCTGCAAAATTTATATCATAGCCTTGAGCTTTTAATTTTTTTAGAGCCATTTCAGTTTGTCTAGCACCATCTATATTCAAAATTCCAACAGTTGGATTTTGTATTCCGCAAGCTTTTGCTGTTATAATACCATAAATCGCATTTTTAACCATACCTTCAACCTTATCTGTTGAAGAAGTACCTGTTGTTGTGGCAATAAACATTTCTTTACCTTTACCAGGTGTAATTATTCTGCCAACTGTAGAAACTCCTATAGGAAATGGATAATGCATTGTTACAGCGGCATCAATTTCTTTTGAATCTAGTAAATTTTCCATTACCTTATGAGATTCATCTTCTGAAGAAACTTTTGCTACTTTTACGCCATCAGCTTCATTAGATGCAATAACAGTTACATCAATTCCACTTTTTTGTGCTTTAATAGCTGCTTCGAAAATATTGCTTTCACCATGTTCACTGCCCATTGCTGTAACAGCGATTTTAGGTTTCTGGCCATATTCGCCAGTTATTAAAGAATCAGCTAAATCATCAAATATTTTTCCAATAATCTGGTTAACCTGTTTCATATCTCCACTCCTATTCTTATTCTGCTAAAAGATTTGAAGCGAAATTTTTCAGCGCTTGTGCTATCAGACCTTTAATTTGTTCTTCTGATACTGTTCCTTCTTCCTTAGTTTTACCTTGATTTGCTTCAATTACAAATGAAACACCATCAAACAAATTAGTCATTCTTCCAAGGAATAAACTTCCTTTTCCGATTATCATAGCATTCTTAATTTTTCCATCTAATATATCCTGTCTAGCAATTCCTACATATGGAACGCCTGAAGGTATATGACCTTGAGTAGGAGCCCAACCAACCATACCATGATCTACAGTGAAAGAAGCTAAATCTTTTTTCTCTATATCTCCTCTTTTAACTCCTAAAGCACCTATCATCTTATAATTAGCCATTGGAACATCTCCAGCTCCAGCAGGTTTTGTGATATCAGGATTTTGCATTTCTGCTGAATATTTATCAATATCAGTAATTTTCATATTTGCTCTGTCTAATGATTCAGTAACTAGTGCGGAAATAACAGCTTGAGGAGATGAACCAGTTCCTACACTATGTCTTCCAACCAAATCAAGTCTTATTTCTGGATTAATTCCGTCATTTGCACTAACTAATACAGCAAATCCACCTAAAACATCTTCTAATATTGGAAGACCTTTTTTAACATGATCTTTACCATTCATTCCAAGTTTAGCAGTACATCCACCAGCTGAAACTACAACATTTTTAAAAGTACCAGCTTTAACTAATGATGCGGCTGTAATTAAGGCGTGAGTAGGAGCTGCGCAGAATCCTCTAACGTCAGATCCAGTTGCATTTACAAATCCTGCTATTTCTGCACAAGCTTTAGCGAAGTTTCCTCCACCTCTTTGATTCATATCACCGCAAGCTTCTTCAGAGCAATCAATAACATAATCGATGTCTTCTTTATTAATGTTATTTTTTGCAACTAAATTTAATAAAGAAAGCACATTAGTAGCCTTAGAAGTCAAATTTTCATGAATTACATGAGCGCTTAAGTTTACGTCTACATCATGTGCACGCTTTACGCAGCCAACTAATTCTTTGTTATAGTACAAAGCTTCAGAATGTTCTTCAGAAACTAATTTACTAATTAATTCTGCATCTTCTCCCTCTTTTAATCTTGCAATTATGTCTGCAGTCATAAGAGGATGTTGTTCTAATTTTTCTTTTGTAGCTGCAACGAAACTTTTATCTAGCTTAACAAGATCAAACACATCACAAATTTGCATTAAACAAATAAATTCATCTTCTGGCATTATTTCACCATACTTACCAAATCTAGAAGCACCTTCAATAGCTTTGTCATGCCATGGTTGTTCTATTTGTGCAAGTTCATTAGGATGAATGTTCCCGATATATGCTTGGTTTGGTGGGTAACTAACAACTTGTTCGTAAGTTCTTAAATGACTTTCTAATTGTTTTAAATACTCGGATTCTGGATTAACAATTTTTTCTGTTGTTTGAGTTGTTCCATTTTGCATTACCATTTCCGGAGTAAAAGCTAATATATAACTAGCTCCTTTTATTACACTATTCATTGTATGCCTCCATTATATTAATTTAAATCTCTTATCTTCTATAATATTAATATTTATAATTAAAATCCAATTATTTGTCAGAATGACAAAAAAGCAATTTATAATTAAGTTAATAGATTAACATTTTCTTACATTTTAAAAGTTGCTTCGTAAAATAATTATTACGAAGCAATCTTTTATCTTACCTAAGTAAACTAAAATAATATTATTATTTGTTTACCTATAATTATAATTTTCTATTTATATTATTAGATTATAGGTATTTGCAAAAATCTTCTCTAATTGGTGTCATTTCTGCAATTATATCATCTACATCCAATACCATTTCCATCATTCCTACTTGCTCATCATAAACAGCAGCGTCAACCTCATTTTTAATTTCTGGTTCACAAACATGATATACAGTGAGTCCTAACTGAACTCCTGTCAATGGACCTGCAAAAGTTGGATCTCCATTAGTAACTGTTTCAGCAGCTAATCCTGAAGCTTCGCCTTCAGCTGCACCTAATACTACAACTAGGTTTTCAGCACCATATTTTTCTGCGAATTCTTTTACCCTCTTTTGATTTTCCAAATCCATTGCGCCTGCGGCAGTTCAGACAAAACACTCTGTAGATGAAAATATTACTTCTGCTCCAGCAGTCTTAACACATTCTTCAATGGCTTGACCTGGTATTCCATCTCTGTCGCCTATTATTATAACTTTTTTACCTTGTAATAAGCTCATAATATCCTCCTTAATTTAGTCATTTTGTTTATGTTATTATTTTATTATAACCCATAATTTAAGGACATTTCTATTGTCCCCAAAGACTACCCTAATTAAAGGTATGTCTTATATTTAATTGGGGACATTCCTTCTATCCCCAGAGACTTTCCCTAATTAAAAAGGTGTGTCCCCTTTTCTCTAAATATATTTTTTTATCATTGCTTCTACATTTTCAGGTGTTGCATCTTCTTTAACTAATTCTTCGACTTTTTCACCATCTTTGTATATTGCAATTACAGGTAAACCTAATATTTTCTGACCTATCGCAACTCTTCTTGCTTTAGTAGTGTTTAATTTTGTAAACTTTAACTTATCGCCATATTTTTCTGATAAACTAACAACATGTGGCATTAATGCTTCACAAGGAGCACATCCGTCACCATAAAAATCAACCAATACATAACCTTCTGCTTGTAATACTTCTGGCTCAAACGTAGTTTTATCTAATACTAACATATTATACCTCCATATTATTCATTTATATATTTTTCTGCTTGAACTGCAGCAATTGCTCCATCAGCAGCTGCAGTAACAACCTGTCTTAAGCTTTTTACTCTAACATCACCAGCTGCATAAACCCCATCAATATTTGTTTTCATGTTCTCATCAGTAACAATATATCCATTTTCTAAATTAAGAACTCCTTCAAATATTTGAGTTTTAGGTGAATAGCCAATAAATACGAAAATACCGAAAATTCCATCATCTTCATCAGCAACTACTTCTGTTAACTCACCAGTTTTGATGTTTTCTAAAACCATAGAATTAACTAATCCATCACCTTTAATTTCTTTAACAACGCTATTCCAAATAAAATTCATTTTAGGATTAGCAAATGCTTTTTCTTGAATTGATTTTGCCGCTCTAAGTTCCTCTCTTCTATGTATCAAAGAAACTTTTCTAGCAAATTTAGTTAAATATAGAGCTTCTTCAACTGCGGTATCTCCACCACCAACTACATATACCTCTAAGTCTTCAAAGAAGTTAGCATCACATGTTGCACAATATGAAACGCCTTTACCAGCAAAAGTTTTCTCACCTGGACAACCTATTGGTCTAGATGCTGCACCTGTTGCTACTATTACAGTTTTAGCTTTATACTCACCTTTTTTACATTTAATTACTTTTTCGTTTCCTTCTAGTTGTACTTTAACAACTTCATCATATACTTTTTCTGCTCCAAAATGTTGTGCTTGTTGAGACATT
>JAQVWY010000070.1 GCA_028709465.1 Tissierellia bacterium
GAATTCGCCTATAATTTTTTATTTATCTTTTTTAATAGTTATTTGCTCTTGAGCTGCTGATGTTATAATAGTTTGACCTATGTTATTAATAAATTTTCCAAGTAAAATTTGATCTTTAGCATCCAAGTTGTCAATAAGTAATAAACCTATCAAAGTTGATAAAAGTGTATATTGCTTAGGAGGCAATGAAATGATATATGAAATTAATGATTTATATGTATTATCGTTTATAATTAATTTATCATCTTTTTCTATATCTGAAGTATTATAATCAGTACCTAATTTTCTTATTACATCCTCAAAGCCAATACTTTGATCACTCATTCTAATCCTTCCTTTTTAACATACTAAAATTAATATATGTTTAAAAATATGTTAGGTGAAGAAATATTAGAAAGCTTCTCTAAATTTCACTTAATTTTATTTCTCCTGCTTTAACCAGAGCAGTCTTTGCAATTACTGGACCTATTAATTCATAAATTACAGTAGAAGCTAAAATAATTGTTCTAATTGTTGAACCCAATTCTGGCATCACTGTTTGTGCTACCATAGATAATCCTATTGCTACACCCGCCTGAGGTAACAAAGTAAAACCTAAATACTTTTGTACCATTTCATTAGAATTAGATATTTTAGCACCTATATAAGCTCCCAAAGTTTTTCCTATTGCTCTTACTACCACGTAACCTATACCTAATAATCCTGCATACTTAAGTATACCTAAATCCAGCTCAACTCCAGATAAAGTAAAGAAAGCGATAAAAATTGGTGGAGTTATTCTGTTAATAATACCTAATGCTCTTATACTATTATGTGATAAGTTAGAAACAGTAATACCTATCATCATACAAACTAAAAGGGTTGAAACATTAAATAATACCGCTATTCCAATTGAAATAAATATACTAATAATAACCGCACTTAATAACTCATCTTCACCTTTTACCCTTGGTATAAAGTAGCATAATATTAATCCTATAATAAAACCAATTATTAATGCCAGTACAATCTCCCATATTGGTAACAACAATGCCTGAACTAGTGAAAATTGTCCAGATGAATTAACCAAATTCTTTGCTACTGTAAATGCAATACCAAATGCTATGATAGCTACACCATCATCCATTGCAACAACAGGTAATAATGTATCTACTACTGGTCCCTTTGCTTTATATTGTCTTATAATCATAATTGTAGCTGCAGGAGCTGTTGCTGCAGCAATTGCACCTATCACAATTGAAAAAGATACTGGTTGTTTAAATATATATATCATACTTAATGAAACTAGCAACACTGGTAATAAAGCTTCAAATAAAGTTATAATTATTAATGTTTTTCCAACCCTTTTTAAATCCTTAAAATTAATTTCACTACCAATACTATAAGCTATAAATCCTAAAGCAGCCTCAGAGATTATTGTTAAACTGGAACCAACATCCTTTGGTACCAAATTTAGAATAGATGGACCAATTAAAATTCCTGCTATTAAATATCCAGTAACGTCAGGAAGTTTAAATTTGGCTGCTAATCTAGCTACTATCATTCCAGCCAATATAATAATACCTACATAATACAAACCGTGCATAATAAAAATTCACCTCTAATTGTTATATATTCATTAAGTCCCGGGAATCGACTCACAAATATTGATTATATTCCTTTTCTTTTTACTTTTCAATAGTAATTTTATTATTTTATTTACTTTTAATACGAATTTTGTTATAATTATATCAAGAAAAGGTTATTATTAATAAATTAAAGGAGCATTATAATATGTATGCACTATTTTTAATTTTAAATCAAATAGACAAATTAGACACAATATTGGAATCACTTTACCAACTAGGAGTAGGTGCTACTACTTTAGATAGCGTAGGAATGGGTAAGATTTTATTAGAACACAATATAAATGAAAATATATTTTCTTCTCTAAAAAGTATTTTAAATGAAAATAAACCCTATAACAAAACTATAATAAGTGTAATAAACAATGAGAATATATTAGATGAAGCAATAAATCGTATAAATAAAATATTAGATATTGATAATAAAAAAGGTGTAGGTTTTTTATTTGTAATACCTGTTCTTATATACCGAGGTGGAGTTAATAAAATTGATGAATAAATGTTTCCTAAAGTAAAAATGCCGTATGTTTTTAAACATGCGGCATATTTTCACTTTATAAAAACTATATCATTAAAATACGATTTAGTCATAAATTGAAATATTTAATATACAATATTATATAGATTGAAAGGATGTGGCATAGTGAATAAAAAACGTGTAACAACGTTAAAAGTTGCAGCTACATACATAGGTACAATTGTTGGGGCAGGTTTCGCAACAGGCCAAGAAATATTTCAATTTTTCACAAAATTCGGTATGATGGGTTTAGCTGGATTAATAGTTTCAACAATAATGTTCATTATTTTTGGCTATATCATTATGGATTTAGGAAAGAAACTTAAGGCTAATTCCCATCTAGAAATCATTATGTTTTCCGGTGGAAAAAAGCTTGGAACTATAATCGATGTAATAATTACCATCTTTCTTTTTGAATCATTCACTGCAATGATAGCAGGCACTGGCGCAATGTTTGCTCAACAATTTAATTTATCTAGCTCCATAGGTAATACATTAATGGCAATTCTCACTGCAGTAACTGTATTGACTGGAATCAATGGAGTTATCAATGCAATTAGTTTTGTAGTTCCATTTTTATTAGCTGCAGTTATTGGAACAAGTATATTTTCAGTTTTTAATGCTTCATCATACTTTACTGCTACAATATATAATGCTAAAGGAAGCAGTCTCATGAATAATTGGTTTTTAGGTGCAATTTTATATGCATCATACAACATTATTATTTCTGTTGCAGTTTTAGGTCCACTGGGCGCAGAAGCAAAAGATAAAAAAACAATTAAAAATGGAGCTATATTAGGAGGGCTAGGATTAGGTCTAGGATCTATTATGATTTTCCTGGCTTTGTGGAGCAATTTATCAGAAATTAAAAATCTAGAAGTACCAATGATTTACATAGCGAGCAAAATTTCATATCCTGCACAAATAGCATACGCTATTGTCCTAACAGCCGAAGTTTACACAACTGCAGTTGGTTCTCTTTACGGATTCGTATCAAGAATTACAGAAACTAAAAAACATGATATTAACAACCTGCTAATTGTTTTTATAACTACAGTGGCAGCATTGCTAGCAAGTCAGTTCGGATTTTCAAATATAGTAACGTATGTGTATCCACTCATAGGCTACGGTGGAATTATATTATTAGTTAGTTTAATCGTCTCTAAATTTCACAACTAATGACCTTTCCATTACAAATCCAATGCACTATCAGCTCTACATATATTAATATCAACAAAAAACATAAACCATGTATGTCAATTATACATACATGGTCTAAAAACCTCCCTAGGACTTGTAAATACATTAACTAAAACCTACTTCAAAACCTTTTTTGAATAATCCGCTCGCATAATCTATTTCTGCATTTTCAATAGCACCTTCCAAATCTTCTGATACAATTAAATCAATTCCTTCTACGTCATATACTTTGTCCTTACCTGATTGTTTCTCCGAAACAACGCCAAGTTCGGCACCACATCAGGTAAAACCTGTAATTTTTAATTTCATTGGTTGATTATTTTTTGTTAATTCAGTTAACTTTTCCTTTGCTTTTTGTGTTAATTTAATATTCATAGTTCATGCCTCCTAATTAATTATTATGGCAATACTATACATTTAAAACTTAAATAATTCAGTGACCTAGTTACATATCAAAAAAATTATGCTTCCTGATTTGATATTTTTAAAACCTTGTTAAATTTATTAATTTTATTGTTGGCAAGATAGAATATGCTGTCTGTCTCATATTCGCCATATTGGTCTCTTTCTCCTGCCTTAACACCTGTTAAAATTTCTATTCCATCTTCGATTTTTTTAACAGCATAAATATGAAATTTGCTATTTTTAACAGCTTCTATTACTTCATCTTTAAGCATTAAATTATCAACATTGCTTTCAGGTATTATTACTCCTTGATCTCCAGTAAGTCCTTTTAATGAACAAATATCAAAGAAACCTTCGATTTTTTCATTCACACCGCCTATAGGCTGAATTTCTCCCATTTGATTAACAGATCCTGTCACTGCAAAGTTTTGTTTAATAGGTACATCAGAAAGGCTTGATAAAATTGCATACAGCTCTGCACTAGAAGCACTGTCACCTTCAACTCCTCCGTACAGCTGTTCAAATGTAACTTGAGCAGTTAGGCCTAATTGTTTTTCTTGTGCAAATTTTCCTCCTAAATATCCATTTAAAGTAAGTACACCTTTTGAGTGAATATTGCCACTCATTTTAGTTTCTCTTTCAATGTTTATAATACCTTCTCGTCCTGTATAGGTTCTTGCTGTAATTCGAGATGGCAGGCCAAAGGAATAATCTGACACTCCCATAACAGAAAGGCCATTCACTTGTCCCACAACTTCTCCTTCAGTATCTATGAGAACTTTTTTATTCAATATTTGTTCTTGCATTTTTTCTTCAATTCTGTTAGTTCGATACTTTTTATTTTGTATTGCCTTCTTTACATGTATGTTATCAACATATTCAGAATCATCCAATTCTGCTAAGGCTGAAGCTTCATACACTATTTCACTTACAATGTTGAACTGTGTTGACAGCTTGTTTTGATTTTCCGCAAGTCTTGAACCGTATTCAACAACCTTTCCTAAACCAGAACAATTAAAATGCTTTAAATTTTCATTTTCACACATAGAAGCTATAAATGACACATAATGTTGTATGTTTTCCTGCGTTCTGTCCATTTCCACATCAAAGTCCACATTTACTTTAAACAGTTTTCTGAAATCTTCATCTGAAGCTAAAAATTGATAGAAAAAATAGCTTCCAATTAAAATAACCTTCACATTAAGTGGTATAGGTTGAGGCTTTAACGTAACTGTAGGCACATAACGGCTTTGTTCACCTATATTTTCTACTACTGCCTGTTTATATTTCAATGCTTTTTTCAATGTATCCCATGCAAATGGATCCATCAACAAATCCTTTGCCTGTAAAATCAAATATCCACCATTTGCTTTATGAATAGCCCCTGGTTTTATCATTGTAAAGTCTGTCATAGTAGTCATCATATTTGTTTTATATTCAATTTTACCAAATAGATTATAATAATAAGGGCTACTTTCTATTATAACTGGCGCACCCTTTGCGTCTTCATTGTTTATAAACAAATTAACTTTATATCTTATGAAAGGATCCTTGCTATCCCTTGCTACTGTAGCTGTTTCAAATAAATCTTCATTTTCTCCATCTAAATCCTCTGATTCATTCTGAAGTTTTGTAATTGTATCTTGATTTAGATTTTGACGCACACTGCTAAAAATTGTATGATTTTCTGCAACATCCTTCAATACCTTATCTAAATAATTAATTATTTCATTAAAATTTTTATACTTTTCTTTTAATTGTTCGAAATATGGCTCTGCAGCTTCTCTTGCTGTTTGTTTTTCAATTTCAACAGCTTGCTCTTCTGCAAGCCTTTGAAGCATTTGCCCATCTCTTATTTTATTGTCAATTTCTTTTGCAATTTTGTTTCTTGTTTCATCTATTTTTTCACGTTCTTCATCTGTTAGTTTACTAAATTCATCAGAGGTAATGAGCCTATCTTCAATCATTGGAATGAGAAGAATTTTCTGATTGGTCTGCTGTACGCCAAATCCTGCATCTCTTGCAATCTTATTCATTTCTCTTAAAATGTCAGACATATCTTTGTTAAATCTCTGGATTACTGCATCTTTTTGCGCCTGAAAATTGTTGCTTTCAAATTCTTTTGGAATGTAAATCACAAGATTTGCAATAAGCTTTTCCATATCTTTTTGAAAAACTTTACCTTGACCTGCTGGAAGAGAAATCGCCAAAGGTTTATCCCATTCGCTAAAGTTATTGATGTAGCACCAATCATTAGGAATTTCTCGTTTAGATGCTATTTTAGAAACAACTGATTGAGCATAAGTAGTTTTACCTGTTCCCTGAGGCCCTAATACAAAAATATTATAACCAGACCCCCCCATAGACAGACCAAATTCCATAGATTTTACTGCTCTATCCTGCCCAATTACTCCTTCCAACACATTAACATCCTTTGAAGTTTTGCAAAAATGTAAATCCTCACTGATACTGCAATCTTTTCTTAATTTGTCCACAGGTACCCTGTATTTTTCAGGATTGACTCTGTAAATTTGCATGAAATAGTCCTCCTTTATTTTACTTATAAAATAAATATACACTTTACAAAAAAAGAGTAGCCTTAGCTGCTCTTTATGTATGTATTATTCTATAGTTGAATTTGCAGAGTTCTTTCGAACACTTTCTATTCCTTTTTTGCAATTATCTATTGTTTTATACCCTTCTGATGTGGCAATAACCTCTCCATTTTTCGCTTTAAGACGGAATCTAAATTCTCCAGATTTATCAGTGTAAACTTCAAATTTTGGATTCTTTGCCACCTTAAAACCTTCTACTGTTTGATCTTCTAAATTAGCAATAGGTGCATTATTTTTCACACTTTCAATTCCCTTTAAACATGATGCTTTTGACTTATAAACTTCAGAGCTTGCTATAATTTGTCCATTTGTAGCTTTTAAATCGAATTTCATACCTGAATTAACTTCTTTAACAACAAATTTACCCATATCTTGCTCCTTTCATTAGAGAATTTTTTTATTAGTATACCAATTTTGTCAAAAATAGTCAACAAATGTTTTCCTGACTTTTAATAATAGTCTAAATCATTTTGATGATGTGAAAATATATGTTTTCATTTGAATCTGCAGCCTCATGGAAAAGCTCTACAATTAGTTTTCCGTATTCTCCTAAATTTTCATATAATATTTCTTCGTGCAACAAATAAATTGATATTATCTCATTTTTAGTACTTAACATATCCCATAATGCATCTAAATTTTCACCGTAATATTCAGGAAAATTTAATACTTCCTTTATTTCATTATATGTAATCTTAATATGTATTTCAAGAAACAATATAATTTTAAAAAAATTGTTTTAAATGATATATTTTGGGTATTTTTATAATATGAATACAATTATAAGTTACAAAACAGCTTATAGGTAAATATATTATAAAAATTATGAAACTAGAAAGGGAGAATTTTAATATGTTAAACGAAAATGTATCAAAATTATTAAATGAACAAATTAATAAAGAATTATTTTCAGCTTATTTATACTTAGACTTTTCAAACTATTATTATGATGAGGGATTAGATGGTTTTGGAAACTGGTTTAAAATTCAAGCTCAAGAAGAAAGAGATCATGCTATGTTGATTTTACAATACATGCAAAACAACGGAGAAAAAGTTAAACTTACACAAATAGCAGGACCTGATATAAGTTATGCTGACCACAAAATTCCATTAACTGAAGCTTTAAAACATGAACAATTCATTACTGCTTCCATACATGATATTTATGATGAAGCTTTAAAAACAAAAGATTACCGTACAACTCAATTTTTAGATTGGTTTGTTCAAGAACAAGGTGAGGAAGAAAAAAATTCAGAGGATTTAATTAAAAAATATGAATTATTTGGAACAGAAGCAAAAAGTTTATATATGCTAAACTCTGAATTAGGCGCTAGAACTTATGCACCACCATCACTAGTATTAGACTAACTATATAGTAACAGCAGAGTATCCTGCTGTTACTTTTTTATTTCCTCACAAAAGATCTGATGCTCCATAAAACGCCTACACTCCTAATTAAAGAATCCCAAATTAAAAATAATTTAAATAAATCTGTTGAAATTAATCAAAAGATATGTTATATTGTTGTAGTGTCTATTCAAAAGACATGTGTATTTAATTTAAGAACACTCGGAGGAAATGATGGAATCTGTAAAATTAGGAATTTTAGGAATGGGTACTGTAGCATCGGGACTTGTAAATATTATCGAATTTAATAAATCTAAAGTAGTTAACAATTTAAACAAAGAATTAATAATAAATAAAGTTCTTGTAAACAACCTCGATAAAGAGAGAAATGTTAATTTACAAAAGGAAGTCTATACAACAGATGCATATGAAGTAATAAATGATAAAAATGTTGAAATAATTGTTGAATTAATTGGAGGAATTAATCCTGCCTACGAATATATTAAAGCAGCCCTTAACAATAAAAAACATGTAGTTACTGCCAATAAAGCTCTTATTGCAACACATGGTAGCGAATTAGAAAATATTGCTTTTAAAAATAACGTTAAGCTCATGTATGAGGCTAGTGTAGGTGGAGGTATTCCCATTTTAAATACTATGAGAGAAAATCTCTGTGCCAATGAATTAGAATCAGTTTTTGGTATAATTAACGGAACTACAAATTATATTCTTACTCAAATGACTGAAAACGAACTAGATTATGATCAAGCTGTAAAAGAGGCTCAAAAGCTAGGTTTTGCTGAAGCTGATCCATCTTCAGATGTTGACGGTGACGATGCAGCTTACAAACTTTCAATATTAGCTTCCTTAGCATTTGGACAAAAAATAAACGTAAAAGATATTACAAAGGAAGGTATTACAAAAATCTCCAAACAAGACATAATCAATGCAAAAGAGTTAGGATATAATATCAAACTTTTAGCATCTGGAATTAAAAAAGATAATAAAATAGAACTAAGTGTTCATCCTTCATTTATTCCAGAAAACCATCCCTTGTCAACAGTTAAAAATGAATTTAATGCAGTATTTTTAAAAGGCAATGCAGTTGGAGAAATAATGCTTTACGGAAAAGGTGCAGGTTCATTACCTACTGGAAGCGCTGTATTAGGAGATATAATGTATATTGTTAAATACAGTGATAAAGAAGCTGTAAACAATGAAAATAAGCAAAAATATATCATTGAAAATAAAGCAGTTAAACAATATTATATCAGAATGACAGTTGTAGACAAACCAGGTGTATTAGGAGGTATTGCTAGTATTTTTGGTAAACATAGTGTTAGTCTTGCATCAGTTGTTCAAAAACAAAAAAATGGTAATCATACTGTATCCTTAGTATTTATTACTCATGAATCCGAAAGAATAAATATTGATATCGCTCTTGAAGAAATCAAAAAATCCGAAACAGTAACTAATATAGAAAGTATCTTATTAGTAGAAAACTTTAGATAAAATAATTAAAATTGAAAACAAATAAAATTAGACCATGAATATTTTAAAATAGATCCTATAGAGACAATAAAAAAAGTCTATTACTGTAGGATCCATTTTATTTTACTTTATGGTCTTTATTTTAGCCCTATTAGCCCTATAAAATTCATTAAAAATGTTTTAAAAAATATAAGCAGGGGTATAAGTCATACACAACTATCAAAAAGGGGACAAATATGAAAAAATATAAATTACAAATTCTATTAGCCGCTGTTTTAATTTCCACAGCTGTTTATTTTTTTATTTTTAATGAGAAGGAAGTTACAGTAAACACAATGAAGGCATACACAGAAAACATAACAAAGACTATACAGGTATCAGGTGTTATTAACTCTAAAGATGTAGAAATTATACCTCTAGAACCAGGTTTCAAAGTTGTTAAAACCTATGCAAAAGAAAATGAACTTATTAAGCCAAATCAACTATTAGCAGAACTTGATAACAGTGATTTATTAATTTCTTGGGAAAAAGCACAGATTAGTTTAGAAGATCTGAATACAAAATTAATTGATGTCACTGATGACAACAGTAATTTAAACTTATTAGAAAACAATATATCAAGAATCAAGGAAGAATACTCTAAAAATCTAGAGGATTTAAATGTTGCTAAAGAAGAACAAAAAAAAGCTGAATCTTTATATAAAGAAAATGTTATAAGCAAAGCTGAATATGATAAGTATGTGACTAAAGTAAATGATTTGAGTAGCAAAATAAAAATAATTGAATTAAACTTAAAAGATGCATCAGATAATTATACCGAAAGTAAAAAACAAAAAAACGAAAAAAAGTTAAGCCTAGAGAGGCAAATAGAATCTTTAAATCTTGATATTGAAAGTTTTAACAATAAAATTGAAGACACTAAAATTTACTCTTCCATAGGAGGAATAGTAACTAAATTTCCTATTGAAGAATCAAGAAAAA
This sequence comes from Tissierellia bacterium, assembly GCA_028709465.1. Classification (GTDB taxonomy): domain Bacteria; phylum Bacillota; class Clostridia; order Tissierellales; family Sedimentibacteraceae; genus Sedimentibacter. The sequence continues at coordinate 10,182 of JAQVWY010000070.1, forward strand.
CTTTAAACGGAGACAGCATAATAATTCATAGTATAGAATCTTATGAAATGACATCTTTGGTCTCTCAAGAAAATGCAGTATTAATTAAAGAGGGTCAAAAAAGCATAATAAATGTTGATGGCATAAATACAAACTATGAAGGTAAAGTTACTTATGTTTCAAAAACAACAACTAATGATAACAATAGCATAATTCCAAAAGTTGAAATCAAAATTGAAATAATAAACCCAGATGATTCTCTTGCTTTTGGATATGAAGGAGAAGCACAAATAATAATTAATACACAAGAAAATGCTTTGGCTGTTAATAATGAAAACATAAAAAAAGAAGGCAATAAAAATTTCGTTTTTTTAATAAATGGTGAAACTGCAAAGAAAGTATATGTAGAAACAGGTTTATCTGACGGATATGTAACAAGTATTAAATCTGGTATAAAAGAAAATGATGTTGTAATAGTTAACCCGCCTGTTGATTTAGTTGATGGCATGAAAGTCAATGGGGTTGAGTAGGAGGATACATGGACTATAAAAAAATATTTATAGAAGCCTTTAACCAGCACAACAAAGATAAATGTGTTGAAATAGCAATAGAAGTAATAGAAAAAAATATATTTACAATACCTTATTTTTATGAAGAAATATTAAAGAAAACACTTTACTCAATAGATGATTGTCATGACGGAGACTGTATTTGGAAAGAACATGTAAAAACATCTATAGCCAGAACCGTAATTGAATGTTTGTATCCTTATATAATTAAGATTAAAAATCAAGCAACTCCATTAAAACAAATAGTTGTTCTTGCATGTCCAGAAAAAGAATATCATGAAATCGGGCTTAAAATGATCGATGATTTCTTTACCATATTGGGATATAAAACAATTTTTATTGGAACTAATACTCCTAAAAACCAAGTTTTAAATGCAGTTTTAAGAACAAAACCTAAATATCTTGCAATCAGTGTTACTGATTATTATTTATTGTTTGAAGCACAAAAAATGATACAAAATGTAAAAAGTGCCTATAAGGATATTATAATTATTGTTGGAGGCAGAGCCTTTAAGTATAATCTTGATTCAATAAAAGAAATAGGTGGAGATATTTACCTTGAAACATTTGAAGATTTTATAAAATTAAGAGAGGGTGATAAAAATGAGATTAGCGTTTGAAATTGCCCTTAGATTTTTAAAGTCTGGAAAAGGTCAAACATTGCTAATAGCTTTAGGTATTTCTGTTGGAGTAGCAGTACAGATTTTTATAGGTTCATTGATACAAGGTTTACAAATAAGTTTAGTTGATACAACAATAGGCAGTTCCTCCCAAATAACTATAACTTCAGAAAGTGATGATAAAACAATCAAAGATTGGAAAAGAACTGTATATGAAGCACAAATAAGCAGTCCAGAAATCATCAATGTTTCACCTTCATTAGATGGGCCAGCTTCTATTGATTATGAAAATGACACAGCCTCAGTAATAATTAGGGGCTTTATTTTAGAAGATGCAGATAAGATTTATAAATTTAAAAACAATTTGTACCAAGGTCAATTTCCTAAAAACAGAGGTGAAGCAATAATAGGAAAGGAGCTAGCTGTTAAATCAGGTACAGAAGTTGGAGATAATATCGCATTACTTACAACAAGAGGAAATGTAATCACTTTAAAAATCACTGGTTTATTTGATTTAAAGGTATCCTCTATTAATGATTCATGGGTGGTTACTGACTTAAAAACAGCAGAAGACATTTTTCCCACTGAAGGCGTCACTTCAGTAGAAATGCAAGTTAAGGATGTTTTTTTGGCAGATGAAATATCTAGGCAAGTCGCATATACAGTATCTGAAAATAATTTAAAAGTTGATAACTGGAAAGACTTGAATCAATCATTGCTAAGTGGATTGAACGGTCAAAGCATTTCAAGCTACATGATACAAATTTTTGTTCTTGTGTCAGTGCTATTGGGGATATCAAGCGTACTAGCTATTTCAGTTGTTCAGCGTTCAAAACAAATAGGCATATTAAAGGCAATGGGAATTCAAGACAAAGATGCAAGCCTTATTTTTGTATTCCAAGGACTTATGCTTGGAATATTAGGAGCAATATTAGGAATCTGTTTAGGTATTGGATTGTTACTGATGTTTACAAAATTTGCCTTAAACCCAGATGGCTCTCCTGTTGTACCTATTTACATAAACTATGGATTTATAGCATTGTCTGGTATGTTTGCTGTTGTAACAGCTTCAACAGCATCCTTGATTCCTGCTAGAATAACATCAAAACTAAACCCAATAGAGGTAATAAAAAATGGCTAATATAATCGAACTAAAAAATATAAACAAAATATATGGTGAAAAAATTAAAACTCAGGTTCTTTATGACATTAATATTTCTTTTGAAGCAAACAGCTTTAACTCTATAATTGGAGAATCAGGCAGCGGAAAAAGCACCCTGCTCAATATTATAGGTACTTTAGATAAACCAACTTCTGGCGAATTGTATATTGAAGATAAAAGAACTGATACAATGAACAAGTTAGAACTATCAATTTTGAGAAACAAAACAATTGGTTTCATATTTCAATTTCATTACCTACTCCCTGAATTTACTGCAAAAGAAAATGTACTGATGCCTCATAAAATACATAGCTACCATGTACCAAAAGAAGTAGACGAATGGGCTGATGAACTTTTGAACTTTGTAGGCTTATCAAAGGTTAAAAATAACAAAGCAACAAACATGTCAGGCGGTCAGCAACAAAGAACAGCTATAGCAAGAGCATTAATAAACAAGCCAAAAATTATTTTAGCCGATGAGCCTACAGGAAATTTAGATTCAGAAACAACAGAAAATGTGTATTCGATACTCAGAAACATAAATAAAAAATTTAACACAACATTTATTATAATAACTCACGACCAAAGAATTGCAGAAAAAACAGACAGAATAGTTCAAGTAAAGGATGGTAGAATCAATTTAGACTTAAGAAAATAATACCAACTTAAATATTTAATTAGTTATGGATTGATTTCGATATTTTATCGTAGTCAATCCTTTTATTACTTTATAAACATTTATATTCAAACTAATAAAATATTTTTAAAAGTAAATAATAAGAGAAAAATGTAGGAAGAACCTCATGAATAATAAAAATACAACTGAAAGGATGAAATAATGAAACTATTTATGCCTCAACGAGTTATTTTTGATACTTCAAGTTTAGAGTATCCTTTAGGTAAAGAAATATATTTATTCTTTAAAGAAAAAAATGTTGAAATAGTAAATGCTACTGCTAGAAATGCAGCACGTTTTATACCTGGTATAACACATTCAGAAAAGTATGCAAACTCTAAAAGAACCATGTTAATTACAACAAATAAAATTAATAAACTTGATGTATGTAAACCTTCTGCTGATTATCAGTTCTCAATTGTAGGCAATTGCCCTGGAAACTGTGAATACTGTTATCTTCAGACTACACAGGGAGCTAAACCATATATAAAAGTTTTCGTAAATCTCGATGATATATTTAATGTTATTAAAGATTACATTAAACAAAACGAAGGTAAAATTACAACTTTTGAAGTTGCAAGCCTTGGAGATCCATTAGCATTAGAACATATTACAGGAAGCCTAGCAAAAACAATAGATTTTTTTTCTGGACTTGAAAATGGAAGACTTAGAATAGTAACAAAATATGATAATGTTGACTCTCTTTTAAAACTTAATCACAACAAGAATGCCGAATTTAGAATAAGTATAAACTCAAATTATGTAATAGAGAATTTTGAGCATAATACTGCAAAACTAGATGAAAGAATAGAAGCAATAATCAAGCTTGCTAATGCTGGTTATCCTATTGGTTTTTTAGTTGCACCAATAATGCAATATGAAAATTGGAAAGAAGAGTACGGTATACTTTTTCAAAAATTAGAAAAAAATTTAGGAATACATCTTTCAAAAGAAAAACTGGTATTTGAATTGATACAGCACAGATTTACAGCTGTCGCCAAAGAGCTTATCCTTCAAAGATTTCCCAAAACAAAACTAGATATGGATGAGGAAAATAGGACTCTAAAGTGGGGAAGATTCGGAAGGTATAAATATGTATACCCAAAAGAAGAAGCTGAGGAAATAAAGCAATATATGTTCTCACTAATATTAGAAAGATTCCCCAATGCAGACATAAAATATTTCACTTAATTACTTTCTTATAATAAGAGGCTGTTACATGAGTATTAAAATAAACAATGTAACAGCGCAATTTATACTATTATGATGCTAATTTTAAGAAATATTAAAAAATAAATCATCTAAATCAAAATAAATATTATTATTCATTTACAACTAATACTGGACACGTAGAACCTGCAATTACTCTTTGCGTTACAGAACCAATAAAGAAACGCTCAATATTAGAAAAACCTCTTCTACCCATCACTATTATATCAAAGTTTTCTTCTTTAGCTACCTTAAGAATTTCTTCATAAGGAATACCTGCTATAACAACTTGTTCAACTTTAACATCAGAAGCATCTAGATTCTTTATAATTCTATTTAACATTTTAGTTTCTTTTTCCATTAACTCTTTAAGCATTTCTTTTCTATTAGCATTAAATGCAGTTTGAACGTTAACACCAAAAATAGCATATTTATCATCAGTAGGTACATTTACGACACTAATAAACTTAACTTCATATCCAAATTCTTTAGCTAACGAAATAGCCTTTTCAGCAGCTTTTTGTGAAGCTTTGGAACCATCAATAGGTACTAATATCTTTTTCATACTTACCTCCAAGAAAATATATTTTTATTCAAATAACATACCATAATATCTAGAAACTTTATCCGATAAGTCTCCAATGCTAATAAATCTCGCTTCTCTTATAATTTCTTTTCCATTAATAAATACTAATACAGCAGGAATAGTAAAAATACTATGTTGTGCAGATATATCAACTGATTTTTCTACGTCAACATTAATAATTTTTATTTTCTCGTAATT
>JAQVWY010000150.1 GCA_028709465.1 Tissierellia bacterium
ATATGGAGGAAAAAGCTACTTTCTCAAATTATAAACTGCAAAAAGGTGATTTAATAAGATTCATATCAGGTGGAGGCGGAGGCTACGGCAATCCGTATGAAAGAGATGTTGATTTGGTATTAGAAGATGTATTGGATGGTTATATAACTGTTGATGAAGCAAGAGATTGCTATGGGGTAGTTATTGAAAAGTCTGAAAAAAGCTTCAAAATAAATAATATTGAAACAAAAAAATTAAGACAAAAATATAAATAAGTAGTATAGTATTTTCGCAAAAAGGGGCATTAATTTCTTATAATTAAATGCCCTTTTGTAAAAATACGCACTTATTAAGATTTGTTTAATTTTAAAATAATTTAAGGAGGATTATTTATGGGTAATGAAAAAGAAAAAAAGGATAGTTTTGAATTAAGTAATGAAGCCGTTATTGATGAAATGCCTCTTGAGAAAAGAACCAGCTGGCTTTCCCCTGCAGTAATTTATGCTGGATGTGAGTTCTGTATTCCCGTTATAATGGTGGGAAGCGGGTTGATGTCAAGCTACAGTATTGGAGAACTGTTATTATTGGTTGTAGTAGGTCTTGTAATATTTACATGGCTTGGTGATTCATTAACAAGTTATTTAGGTGCATCGACAGGTCGATCTTCTTCAGTTATAGCAAGAGCAAGCTTTGGAACTACCCAGTCAAGAATTATTGTTGCTTTTGGAGTATTCTTTATTGGACTTGGATGGTGGTCTATTCAAACGGCAGTTGCTGGTAATGCAATTTGTGCAATGTTAGGTATAGATTATACTACTCAATGGGGAGCATGGGCTATTGTTACAATTATTTGTGGAATAATTTTTGCTATTCCTTCAATAATTGGTTATTCTTCAATGAAATGGACAGATTATATCGCTGTACCAGCAGGTTTGTTAATTTTAATTTGGACCTTTATACTTGCTTTAAAAAATGTGGGTACAGCAGGTATAATGACTTGGGCACCTGTTCGTACAATACCATGGGCACAAGCTGTTACTATGATTCTTGGTTTAAATACGTGTCAATGGCTTATGATTGCAGACTATAGTCGTTTTTGCAAACCAAAGTTAATGGATAATTTTTTAATGCCAAGTTTAATAATTGTAGTAGGATTTATATTGATTATGATGGGTGGAGTATTAGGAATTACTAATAGCGGAGGTTTTGATATAGTAGAAATAATGGTTGGTTTAGGATTCCCAGTATTCGGATTTGTGTTTATGTTTTTAGCTCAATGGACATCACAATTAGTAAACAACTATTCAATGGGTTTATCTTTATGTAATATGTTTAATGTAAGAGACGATAAAGGTAGAATGATAATGACAATAGTTGGTACAGTTATAGCATTAGCTTTGGCATTAGCTGGAATATTAAATCAATTTATGAATGTATTAAATCTTATGGCATTAATATATCCGCCTATTGCAGCAGCAATGATAGTTGATTATTTTATTTTAAGGAAAAAACAATGGGTAGAAATTCCAGGTTGGAACATTACAGCAACAATAACTATAATAATAGGAACTATAATTGGTTTTTATACAACGTACGTTATACCTATAGGTATTCCTCCGGTACAGTCTTGGATTTTGTCAGCAATTCTATATTATGTTTTAATGTATGCAAAAGCTAAAATAAGACCTGATAAATTCACACCTGAAATATGGATGCAAAGTATAAAAAATAATTAAAAAAATAAAGGATGGATGTAATAATGGAAATTGTAAATGTTAATGATTTTAAAAAAGATGATAAAGATATTATTAATATGATGGTTTTATTTGATAAGCAATATGAAGGTGGAAAATTTTGCAGATTTGGTAAGGTAATAATACCTTCAGGGGCAAAAATTCCTGAGAGCGGATTGACCAAACATGATGCAAATGAATTTTCGATTATCATAAAAGGGGAAGTTGATGTTACTTGTGAAGGAAAAACTTTGCATGCTAGTACGGGAATGGCGATGTGTATTCCGATGAATGAAGAACATAAAACTGCAAATAATTCTGATGAAGATTGTGAGATAATATGGGCTTTAGTTAAATAAGAAATAAAACAATACAACCTTCAAAAAATTGATATGCTCTCTATATAGTATAAATTTGAAATATTTAAACTGATAACCATAGGGAGAGCATATTTTTTTATGGGAAGAAAAAATAAAATAAAGAATATAATGAAGAATCTAGAGTAACAGTTGTATAATCATATAGGTTCAGCAGCAAGATTTAGAAATTCCTGCATTGCTCGGGTGTGATATTTACTAATCCTAAAATAAAAATAATTTTCTCTTATGGCATATTTGCTATCAATTTTGTAAAAGAACACACGATGATCTGGCGCCACTTCTCGAACCAACGTATCACTAATCATCGTCGCCCCGATGCCGTGGCATGAAACATGGAAAGCCGTAGCCAATTGATCTAATTCTAGTTCAATATTAGGTTTTACACCATTTTCAGCAAATATTTTATCAGCACGATCCCTTGTGTCATTACCATACCTCAACAAAATGAAAGGAACATCTTCAATTAATTTTAGTGGAAGAGCCGGTGTTTTGGGATTGAAATGCTTATATTCTATAATATCTTCTGCGGATAATCGATATTTTTTTATATGTGTATTGCATGGAAACTTTTCTGGAATTAACAAAATCATTTGTTCACGATAGAAGAATTGTTTTTTATATAGTGTTTCATTGAAGTTATAATTGTCAATAATCAAATCTAAATCTCCAGAATAAAGCAGTTTTTCTAAATGCGCAGTGTTTGTTTCAACCAAATTGACTGCAACCCTAGGATACATAGTCTTAAATTTTGCAATTAAAGGAGGAAGGATATAGGAAGCAAAGAAATTACCAGCTCCGATAGCAAGATTACCTGTTTGCAAGTTATTAAGGTCGCTAAGATACATTTCAAACTCATCTTCAATATCCATAATTTTTTCTATACATCTAATATATTCCTCCCCACAATCCGTTAATTGAATAGGTGTGGTGCTTCGGTCAAACAGTTGTGACCCAATTCTGTTCTCAATCTTTTTTATAGTTAGACTTAAGGAGGGTTGAGAAATGAAAAGATTTTCCGCAGCTTTAGAAAAACTTTTTGCTTTATATACCTCATAAACATAATTTTTATTTGTAAACATATTAGCTCCCCCTTTATAAATTAATATTTATTAATTTATTTTTTATATTTATGAATATCAATATATTCATACTATATTATATAAAGAAAACTACTGAAAATCAAGAAATTTCAACATTATTTATTTTTGTTTATTGATTTCATATTCTTATTTATATTTGTTTTAGATATATAACAATGCTATAATGAAGTAAACAAGAGATTAGTGTTATTGTGCAATATTATTTAATATAAGGAGAGGAGTAATAAAAATGTTAAATTTGAGTGTGCTGGATGTAAAAACTCGCATGGAATACGATTCTATTGGAGCAAAAGAGGTGCCAGAATATGCCTATTACGGTGTGCAAACGTTGCGTGCAGCAGA
>JAQVWY010000071.1 GCA_028709465.1 Tissierellia bacterium
AAAGTAAATACATTAGGTGTTGTGCCTTATTTGAATGTGGATATAGAAGATGAAGACAGTTTGTCCGTAAGACTTGTAAGTACAATTGGAAAAAAATTAATAGATATTGCAGTTATCAGGTTACCTCATATTTCAAATTTTACTGATTTCAATGTATTTTCTATAATAAAAGGAGTTTCCGTAAGATACATAACTAATTTTAGAGAACTAAATGACCCTGATATGATTATTATACCTGGAACTAAAAATACCATAGAGGATTTGAAATGGCTAAGACAATCTGGTTTCCAAGAGAAAATTATTAGACATGCAATGGAAGGGAAAGCAGTATTTGGTATTTGTGGTGGATATCAAATGCTTGGTGAAACAATAAATGATCCAGATAATGTGGAAGGAGGAGGAGGAATTAAAGGTCTAGGATTATTGAAAACAAAAACTACTTTTAAAAAACATAAAACGAGAACTCAAGTTTCAGGAAAGATAAATGATATTATAGGATTTTACAATGAATTATCAGGCATTAATTTTAGTGGTTATGAAATTCATATGGGTGAAACGTATATTAATGAAGGCTTATCTTTAAATACTATTGAAAAGACTGGAGATTTAATTGATAATAAGCAAGATGGATGTGTTAATGACAATGTTGCAGGCAGTTATATTCACGGTATTTTTGATTATAGTGAAGTTGCTAATGCTATTGTAAAAATATTAATGAAAAATAAAGGTATAGAAATATCCCGACTTGAAGAATTTGATATAAAAAAATATAAAGAAGAACAATATGACATATTGGCTGATTCTGTTAGAAAAGCTCTTAATATGGATGAAATTTACAAAGTCATGGGGATTATATGATGACATCTGTTGATAAGGTAAGAAATAAATAAACATATTAAAAGGAGTACTATGAATACTGAAAATTATAAATTTTTTCAAAATACTAAATGTGAATATTTTCCCTGCCATAAAACCAAAGATAAAGAAAATTTTAATTGCCTCTTTTGTTATTGCCCTTTATATATGCTAAAGGGGGATTGTGGAGGAAACTTTATTAAAAATGCAGGAATTAAAGATTGCACAAACTGTCTTGTTCCTCATTCCCCTGGCAGCTATGAAAGAATAATGTCTAAAATAAAAGAGGTTATAAAAAGAGGCAGTGATTTTTAATTTTTTTTCCAAATAGAAGGCGAAAATAATGTTAAAACTGGAATGATTTCTAATCTTCCAAGAAGCATGCACAGGATCATGGTAATTTTGCTTAAATTTGAAAAGTCAGCAAAATTACCTAATGGTCCAACCAATTCAAATCCAGGACCAATATTGCTGATTGTAGCCATAACTGAGGAAAATGTAGTCATGAAATCGAAATTGTCCAATGAAACTATGATTATAGCGATTATTATTGTAATTATATACATGAAAAAGAAAATCATGATACTTTTTAATGTATCGTTATCTATAGATTTTCCATCTACCTTTATTGTTTGAATTGAATTTGGATGAATAGTATGTTTTATTTCATAAAACATATATTTAACTAAAATTAAAATTCTTATAGATTTTACTCCTCCACCTGTGGAACCAGCACATGCACCAAAAAACATTAAGCATAAAAGTATAGCTTTTGAAAACATTGGCCAAATATTAAAATCAGTAGTTGCATAACCAGTAGTAGAAACTAATGATGCAACTGTAAAAGAAGTATGCCTCAAGGTTTCAGGAATATTATAATTAAAATTAGGTAATACATTTATGAAAATCAATAAAATTGCTGCCAGAACATATAATAAATACAATTTGAATTCACCATTTTTTATAAATGATTTCCAATATCCTCGGATTAATAAAAAATAAAGTGTGAAGTTAACTCCAAATAAAAACATTCCCACAGTTATTATCCAGTCGAACCAAGGATTATCATATGCACCAACACTTAATGCGTCCATTGCAAATCCACCAGTTCCAGCAGTTCCAAATGCATAAATAAATGAATTAAAAATAGGCATTCCCGCAATTATTAAAAGGACTATTACTATTATAGTCATGACCGTGTAAATTATATATAAAATTTTTGATGATTCTGTAATTTTAGGCACTAATTTACCAGGAGTAGGTCCAGGACTTTCTGCTTTCATTAAGAATAATGGTCGTCCTCCAATAGAAGGTACCAAACCAATAGTTAATACAAGTATGCCCATGCCACCGATCCAATGAGTGAAACTTCTCCAAAACAATAGTCCTCTTGGCATACTTTCAATATCTCTAACAATACTTGAGCCTGTAGTAGTAAAACCGGAAACTGTTTCAAATACTGCATCTATATAAGATGGTATTGAACCGCTTATGTAAAAAGGGAGAGCCCCCATAAGAGACATAACAAGCCAACACAATGCTACAGCAGCATAGCCCTCTCGTTTTCTCATTATATTACCATTTATTTTAATGTTTTTTGCAATAAAACCAATTGAACCGATGAATACAATACTTATAATAAAAGAATTTATTTCACTGCTGTTATCAATTATGGCAATTATCAATGAAGGTAACATTAATATAGCTTCCCAAAATAATACTGTGCCTAAAACTTTCAAAGTAATTCGTTTATTCAATTTTATACCCCCATTAACCTTCTAGAATATCACTTAAATCGGTTATATAACCAGATTTTGTAACAATAATTACCTTATCTCCTTCTTTTATAAGATCATCGCCACTGGGAATTATGATTTTCTTATTACGTACAATAACAGCTATTAATACATCCTTTTTTAAGTTTAAATCTTGAAGTTTAATATCTAGTATTGCAGGAGAGCCTTTAATTATAAATTCAGCAACTTCAGCTTTATCATCATATAATTTATATAATTTTTCCACGGCGATACCTTGAGAGTTATCTAAAGCGCGAACATATCTTAATATGCTGTTGGCAGTTGTATATTTAGGACTAACTATACTATCTAGTCCCAGTTTTTTAACAATAGGAACGTAGTTTAATCTGTTAATTTTTAACACAACCTTTGGTACGCTACATTGGTGTGCATAAAGTGAACTTATTAGGTTTTCCTCATCTCTGTCTGTTAATGCCACAAAACCATCTGTAGTATGAATGTTTTCATTGTCTAATACATCTTGATCTGTTCCATCGCCGTTAATTATTAAAACATCTTCTAATATATCATTTAATACATAGCATCTTTCTTTATCGTATTCTATTATTTTAACATTTGTACCCATTTCTTTCAATAGCCATGTTAAATATATACAAATTCTGCTTCCTCCAATAATAGTTACATTTTTAGCTCTTTGAGAATTACGTCCTAAATACTTAAAAAATTTGTTAATACTTTTTTTCTCTCCAATGACATACACAATATCATTTACTTTAAATGAAAAGTTTCCTTTGGGAATTATTATTTCATCGTTTCTTTTAACAACGCAAAATAATATTTTAAATGGCAATTTTTTAGTAAGTTCCATAAGAGTTATGTCAATGATATTATCATTTTCATTTATGTTAAATTCAACCATTTCAACCATATTGTTTGCAAAGTTTTCTATGTTATTAGCGTAAGGGAGTTGAAGTATTTGCGATATTTCAATTGCTGCATCCATTTCTGGATTAATTACTAAATCTAGTTCTAGTTCTTCTTTTAACATGTTATGTTCATTAGAATAATCAGTATTTCTTATACGAGCTACTGTATGTTTTGCTCCTAATTTTTTACCTATAACACAGCAAATCATATTAAGTTCATCTCCATCTGTCACTGCAATGAGCAAATCAGATTCTCCTATTCCTGCTTCTTTCATTATTTCTACACTTGCACCATTACCTCGGATACACATTACATCAAGAGTATCTTCTGCATGATTAAGAGTATTTAAATCATTATCAATTAGTATTATATCGTGATTTTCAGTAGAGAGTTGTTGAGCAATTGTGTAACCAACCTTACCTCCACCGATTATAATTATTTTCATTTTAATCCTCCGTAAGCGCCCTAAATTTTTTAATTAGGTATTTCAAATTTATATCCCATTCCTCTTAATGTTAATATTAAATATCTGTATGTACCTAGATTGTTTCTTAACATTTTGATATGTGTGTCAACTGTTCTATCTATTCCATAAAAATCATATCCCCAAACATCTGTAAGTATTTTTTCCCGAGAAAGAGCAACATTTTTATTTTTAACAAGATAAAATAATAAGTCGTATTCTTTTGGAGTTAAGTCTATTTTTATTCCTTCTACATATACATTTCTTCCTATCATATCAATTTCAAGACCCTTGTATTTAAAATAATCATCAGTAACACTATTGTGAAACTTAGAATTTCTCCTTAAGATAACATTTAGCCTTGCTAATAACTCTTTAGGTGAAAATGGTTTCACAACATAGTCGTCAATTCCTAATTCAAAGCCATATAGCTTGTCATATTCTTCGCCGCGAGCAGAAAGCATTAATATAGGAATATTTTTATATTTCTGTATCTCTTTAGAAGCAGTAAAGCCATCTAATTTTGGCATCATTATATCCATGATTATAATATCATAATCGTTTTCTTTACATAAATTAATAGCTTCAAATCCATTGACAGCTTCGGTTACATCATAACCTTCAAATTCAGCATATTCTCTTATAACTTCTCTTATTTTATCTTCATCATCTACGACTAATACTTTATACACATGTATCACTCCATAAATTATTTTAATATAATTATATCATATTTTTTGGCTATGTCAGCAAATATCGTAAAAAATAAAATTTTCACATAATTATCACATAATTATCATATAATAATCATTAAATTTTCACACATTTACTATAATATAGTAGGTGACCTAAAATAAACCATTAAAATACATAATAAAAAAACGTTTCTAAATTGTTACTTTTATTAATGATTGTTAAATCATTAATTAGTAAAATAAAAAAATTTTAGGAGGAGTTATGAAATCTAAATTAGCTTTGTTATTAGTAATTGCTATGATGTTTACATTAGTTGTTTCAGGATGTACAAGTACTCAAACTGATGCACCTAAACAAAATGAAACTCCAGAAAAATCGGAGACATCAGAAGAAACACCAACAAACGTTGATTCAGTAAAAGTAGGAGCTATACTACCTTTATCTGGGTCAGCTGCTGCTACAGGTGTTAAATTGAGATACGCAGTGGAAGTAGCTCAAGAAATTATTAATGGAGATCACCCTGACATTGCTATGCCACTAGCAGAAGGTATGGGTTTACCTAATCTTGGCAATGCAAAAATAGAAGTTGTTTTTGCAGATCATCAAGGTAATCCAGAAGTAGCAAAAACAGAGGCAGAAAGATTGATTCAAAATGAAAAAGTTGTTTCATTGTTAGGAGCTTATCAAAGTTCAGCTACAAAACCTGCAAGCCAGGCTTCAGAAAGATTCAAAGTTCCTTTCGTAGCAGGTTCTTCAAGTTCTGCGGCTCTAACACAAAGAGGACTTAAATATTTTACTAGAATAGCTCCAAATGATGATATGGAAACAGAAGTATTTTTTGAATATATTAAATATCTAAATGAAGAAACAGATGCAAATATTAAGAAAGTAGGCGTTGTTTATATAGACAATGAATACGGTGTTCATGCTGCTGAAATGGTTGATAAATGGTTAGAAGCAAAATATGGAGCAGAAGGTTTTGAAAAGGTTGTATCAGTTAAATATCCTGCTGATGTATCAAATGTTGATACAGAAGTACAGCAAATTAAAGCTGCTAATCCTGATGTTTTATTTCATGCTTCATACATAGGAGATATTACACAATTTGTTAAAAAATATAAAGAATTTGGTTTCATACCAAAAGCTGTTGTAAACTATTGTGGAGGTTTCCAGGATCCTCAATTTACAGTTAACCTTGGAAATGATGGAGATTATTTTTCAGGTGGAGCTGCATGTACTCCTCAATTGTTTGGTAAGATGGAAGTTGTAAATAAAATTAATGAATTGTATAAAGAAAAATCAGGCGGAGTAGATATTGATGGACCAGCATTAGAAGAATTTGCATCTTTGATGGTTATAGCTGATGCAATAAATCAAGCTAAATCAACTGATACAGAGAAAATAATGGAAACAATAAGAACTACTAAGTTCGAAGCTCCTTATTTCTCAACTAGTGCTATTGAATTTGATGAAACTGGACAGAATATTCATTCTGCATCTTTCATGGTTCAAACTCAAGGTACTAAATATGAAGCTGTATTTCCAGTAGATGTACAGACAGCGAAACCAGTTCCTTTCAAGGATTGGACTAGTAGATAGAATACATTTGTTAACAAATATATTAAAAGCTGAGTAGAACTAAATAATATTCTTTGAAAAATTATTAATATTTTTTCAGTGAGTAATTAACTACTCAGCTTTTTATCAAAATATATTTGATAACAGTCAAAAGGAGGAATTATGGTACTACAAATAATATCTAATGGAATTTTAATGGGATTTATATACGCTCTCGTTGCTGTTGGATTAACGTTAACCTGGGGTGTAATGGATATAACAAATTTTGCACATGGTGAAATGCTAATGGTAGGGATGTATACTGCGTTTTGGATGTTTGAGTTATTTTCAATAGACCCCCTTTTATCAATTCCAATAAGTACATTAGTTGTGTTTTTATTAGGTGTTCTTTTGTATAAATTAGTAATAAAAAGAGTTTTAGGTGGTTCGGGCTTAACTGCTTTGTTAGCAACATTTGGATTAAGTATGTTTTTAAAAAATTTAGCACAATTCTTATTTTCACCAAACTATAGATATATTAATGGAGCTATTGTAACAGATAAAAAGATAGTATTAGGAAATGTTATATTAGGATTACCTCAAGTGGTAGCAGCCGTAGGCAGTATAATTATGACTTTAATTATAATATATTTTATTAACAAAACCAAAACAGGCAAAGCAATTCAAGCTACAGCTTTAAATAGGGATACAGCTTTATTAATGGGAATTGATACAGATAAAATTTTTGCTATTACATTTGGAGTATCTGGAGCATGTGTAGGGGCTGCAGGTGCATTAATGTCATCATTTTTTCCAATATATCCTCAATCTGGAGGTTTATATAGTATTATAGCATTTGTTATTGTTGCTATGGGTGGATTAGGTAATATAAAAGGTGCTCTTTATGCAGGATTAATTATAGGGTTAACCGAAGCACTAGGAGGGTTTTTCTTAGGAACACAATTTAAATATGCACTTGTATTTTTAATTTATTTAATAGTAATACAAGTGAGACCAAAGGGGTTGTTCGGATGGTAAAAAATATAAGGTCACTAATCATATTAATAGTTGCTATAGCAATTTTGCCTTTGATATTTAAATCGGATAGTTTTCACAATGTCCTTGTATTATTGCTGATATTTGCAACTCTTGGAGAAGCATGGAACATTATTACTGGATTTGCAGGACAAACGTCTTTTGGACATGCTGCATTTTTTGGAATAGGTGCATATGCATCATCAGTACTATTTTATAGATTTAACATATCTCCGTGGATAGGTATGTTTGTAGGCGCTATATTTGCAGCAGGAGTTGCCGCAATAATAAGTTATCCATGCTTTAGATTAAAGGATAGTTATTTTGCAATAGCGACACTAGCTGTAGCTGAAATAATTAAACAACTTTTTGTTAGTTGGGATTTTGTTGAAGGAGCCACTGGAATATCATTGCCTATAGTGGATGATTCCTTATGGCATATGCAATTTAACTCGTCTAAATTGCCGTATCTTTATTTAGCACTAGGGTTATTTGCTATAGTCATATTTATATGTAATTTTATTGAAAATTCAAAAATAGGTTTTTATTTAAAGGCTATTAGGGAAAGTCATGAAGTAGCAGAATCAATAGGTATAAATACAACAAATTATAAAACATATGCCATGGTTATTAGTGCTGCATTATCGGCATTTGCTGGTACATTATATGCTCAATATATATTGTATATTGACCCATTCATGTTATTTACATTGGATATGTCAATAAAAATAGTGTTGCTGACAGTGTTAGGGGGCATAGGAAACATATACGGTCCTATTATTGGAGCAGCAATACTCATACCATTATCAGAAACAACAAGAATAGTATTAGGTGGAACTGGAAGTGGAATAGACTTAATGATATTTGGAGTACTGGTAATTTTAGTAGCATGTTTCCAACCAAAAGGTATTATTGGATTAGTTCAAAAAATAGTAAATAATATTAAGAAACAAAAGGTAGGTGAAGGCAAAGTTGAAACCAATTCTTAACATTGATAATATTACCATGAAATTTGGGAGCCTTGTTGCTAACGAAAATGTATCTTTTACAATTCATGATAATGAAATAGTTAGTTTAATAGGACCAAATGGAGCTGGAAAAACTACCTTATTTAATTGTATAACTGGTTTTTACAAACCATTTAGCGGTAAAGTAACGTACATGGACAAGGATATTACAGGGTGGACTTCATATGATGTATGTAAATTAGGCATAACAAGAACCTTTCAAATAGTAAAAACGCTGAAGGAAATGACAGTTGAAGAAAATATTATGACTGGGGCTTTTTTACATACGAAAAAGAGAATAGAATCTCAAAAAATAGCTGAAGAAGTAATGGAACTTACCGATTTAACAAGGAAGAAAAATATTAAAGGCGGAAGTTTGACTATTGTAGATAAAAAGAGAGTAGAAATAGCAAGAGCTCTTGCAACTAGGCCTAAAATACTTATGCTTGATGAATGTATGGCAGGTTTAAATCAAACAGAAATAAAAGATGTAATGAATTTATGTCTAAAGTTGAAAGATAGTGGTTTATCATTATTGATTGTTGAACATATTATGGAAGCAATTATGCCTATATCTGATAACATAGTTGTTTTGAATGCAGGAAAAAAGATTGCAGAAGGACCACCTGAAGAAATTGTAGATAATGATGAAGTAATAAAAGCTTATTTGGGGGATAAATATCATGCTAAAAGTAAAAAACATTAAAGTTGGATACGATAATGTTCCTGTTATATTTGATGTATCCTTTGAAGTAAGAGAAAAAGAAGTTGTATCAATAGTTGGATCAAATGGAGCTGGAAAATCTACACTATTGAGAACAGTGTCTGGTATATTAAAGCCAATGAATGGTGAAGTAGAATTTTTGGGTCAGAGAATTGATGGATTAAAAGCTAATAAAATTGTAGAATTAGGAATATCACATGTGCCTGAAGGGAGACATGTTTTTGGTAAATTAAGTATTAAAGATAATTTGCTTATGGGAGCCTACATTATTAAATCTGAAGGAGAGAAAAAGAAATCATTAGATGAGGTTTATGAGATATTTCCAAAATTAAAAGAAAGAGAAAATCAAAAGGCAGAAACTTTAAGCGGTGGGGAGCAACAAATGCTTGCTATTGCTAGAGGACTAATGTCAAAACCAAAGCTTCTCATGGTTGATGAAATGTCTTTAGGGCTGGCACCATTAATGGTAGAAACAGTTATGCAAGCTTTAAAATACATTAGTTCTACTGGATTAACAGTATTGCTTGTGGAGCAAAAAGTTCAAGAAGCTCTTGAAGTTGCAGACAGGGGTTATGTTCTACAAAATGGAAGAATGGTTATTGAAGGTACTGGTGAGATGCTTATGGAAACAGATATCGTTAAAAAAGCATATCTAGGGTTATAATAACAAAAAAGGTTTACATTAAAAAGCATTAATCATTTTGTTTAATGCTTTTTTCACTTAAAGCAAATTGTATTTAACAAAATCAATTAAAATTAGGTATTGACAAAATGAAATAATATTGTTAATATATTAACATAACATAGCATTAAATCTATTTTTTGTATTAGAGAATAAAATTAATATAGGTGACAGTAATTGGACGTCCAATATCTGACGTAGTGTCAGATATTCAACAATATAATAAAATAAATATTTAAATTAAATTATATAAAAACAAGCTATTTCAATGTTATTTAATCATTTGTAATAGTTTATTTTTTTGGTACACAAATTGCTATATAGAAATATGTAGTAATAATAATAAAAATCTATTTTATAGGAGATGTAAACTATGAGAATTGAAAAACATCCTATTCTTGATTTTGATAAGAGTAAAAAGGTAAAATTTACTTTTAACGGTCAAGAGCTTGAAGGATATGAAGGAGAAACAATTCAAGCTGCTTTACATGCAGCAGGCGTAAAAGTTCTTGGTAAAAGTATAAAAATGCATAGACCAAGAGGTTTTTATTGTGCTATAGGAAACTGTTCATCATGTTTTATGATTGTTGACGGAGTTCCAAATGTAAAAACATGTGTTACTGACTTGAAAGAAGGAATGGTAGTTGAAACTCAGGAAGGAAAAGGAGTGATAAAATGAAACAGGCAGAATTAGTTATTATCGGTGGCGGCCCTGCTGGTTTATGCGCTGCTGTTAGTGCTGCTTCTAGCGGTGCAAAAGTTCTTATTCTAGAGAGAAATAATGCATTAGGTGGACAGTTAGTAAAACAAACTCATATGTTTTTTGGTTCTGAGAAACAGTATGCTTCTACAAGAGGAATAGATATACCAAATATATTATTAAATGAATTAGATAAATATAAAGAAAATGTAGAAATAATGACAGATTGTACAATAGTTGGAATGTTTGAAGATGGTGTAATTACTGTAATTCACAAAGAAGATAAATATTTCAAAGTAAAACCTGAAGCTGTTGTAGTGGCTACTGGAGCTTTTGAAAAATCTTTAGTGTTTCCAAACAATGATTTACCAGGTATTTATGGAGCAGGCGCTGTTCAAACGTTAATGAATGTTCATGGTGTAAAACCTGGAGATAGAGTTCTAATGGTTGGAGCAGGAAACATAGGATTAATAGTTAGCTATCAGTTGATGCAAGCTGGTGTAAAAGTAGTAGGAATATTAGATGCTGCTCCACAAATTGGTGGATACTTAGTACATGCTTCTAAGGTTAGAAGAATGGGTGTTCCAATATTGACATCGCATACAGTTAAAGAAGCTATAGGAACAGATTGTATAGAAAAAGCTATCGTTTGTGAAGTTGATAATAAATTCCAACCAATACCAGGTACAGAACAAGAATTTGATGTTGATGTATTGTGTATTTCAGTTGGACTTACTCCTTTAAACGAATTATTGGCAATGAGAGGTTGCGAAATGAAATTTGTACCTCAATTGAGTGGATCAGTTCCTGTAAGAAATGAAAATTATGAAACTACAGTGGAAAATGTATTTGCTGCTGGAGATATAACAGGTGTTGAAGAAGCAAGTGCTGCTATGGTTGAAGGATATTTAGCTGGCCTTTGTGCTGCTGCTAAATTAGGTCATAAATCAGATGATTTTGAAGAGAAAAAAGCTGATTATATTAAACAATTAGATTCTTTGCGTGCTGGACCTGTAGGGGAAAAGATTTTATCTGGAATAGAACAAATACTAGTTAAGTAAAACTAAAAGGAGGTTTAAAATGTTTGAGAAAACTGGAGTACCAAGCAAGGAAATGGTAAGGGAAATATTTCCTTCAATAGATAGAATAAATAAAGGTCCGGTTGCTGTTATAGAATGTTACAAAGAAATTCCATGCAATCCATGTCAAACTGCATGTAAATATGATGCAATCCATGTAGGTGAAGATATCAACCACAGACCTGAAGTTAATAGAGATAATTGTATTGGTTGTGCTATATGCTTAAGTAAATGTCCTGGACTTGCAATTATGATTGTTGATGGATCAAAATCAGAGGAAACTGTTCAAATTAGGATTCCATTTGAATTTTATCCGCTTCCAAAGGAAGGTGACACTGTTAAAGCACTAGATAGAGAAGGAAATGTATTAACAGATGTAAAAGTAGTAAAGGTATTAAATCCAAAATCTTTCGATAGAACACCGTTAGTTACATTCGAAATAGATAGAGAATACTTGTATGATGTAAGAAATATCCGATTGGAGGTGCAACCATAATGGATGAAAATACAATAATCTGCAGATGTGAAGATGTCACTTTAAAAGAAGTTAGAGATTTAATTAAGCAAGGATATGTGACATATGATGAAATAAAGAGAATTACACGTATTGGTATGGGACCTTGTCAAGGTAAAACTTGTGGACAGCTTGTAATGAGAGAGATTGCAAATGCTACAGGGCAAAAAATGCAAGACGTTAAATTCCAAACAAACAGACCTCCTGTAGTTGGAGTTAAACTAGGATTAATAGCTGAGGAGGGCAGAAGAGATGAAGAATAGTGCTGATGTTGTAATTATAGGCGGCGGAATATCAGGATGTTCTATAGCATATAATCTAGCTAAGAAAGGCGTTAAAAATATAGTAGTGTTAGAGAAAAATTATATTTGTAGCGGTTCAACTGGTAGATGTGGTGCTGGGGTAAGAATGCAGTGGGGAACTGAAATGAACTGCAAAATTGGTAAGAAAAGTATAGAGTTTTATGAACATGCCAATGATATACTTGAATATGATAGAGACGTTGAATTTAAGCAAGGCGGATATTTATTAATAGCTGGTAATGAAAGAGAATATGAACAATTTAAGAAGAATGTTGAAGTTCAACATGCTTGTGGAATTCCATCGAGACTAGTTAGCTTAGAAGAAGCTAGAGAAATTGTACCACATTTAAATACAAGTGTATTGACAGGTGCTACTTTTTGCGGTAAAGATGGTTTCTTAAATCCATTTAAGACTACTGATGCTTTTTATAGTGCAGCTAAAAGACTTGGAGTAGAATTTAATACTTTTACTGAGGTAACAGGAATTCAAGTTGAAAAAGATAAAGTTGTGGGAGTACAAACAAATAGAGGCAATATAGCTACTAACTGTGTAGTTAATGCAACTAATGGATGGTCTAAGGGTATAAGTGAAATGGTTGGAATTGATGTTCCAGTATATTCAGAAAGACATCAAATTCTTGTAACTGAACCTTGTGAGCCATTACAAGGACCTATGGTAATGGGATATAGCCTTAATTTATACGTTCAGCAGGAACCTCATGGTCCATTTATTATGGGTAGAGGGGATGATAAAGAACCTAGAGATTTGAGAATGACTTCCAGCTGGCAATTTATTGAGGAAATGGCTAAAACAGTGGATCTTTTACTTCCACCTATTTCTAAATTAAGAGTTGTTAGACAATGGGCTGGCCTTTACAATATGACTCCTGATAAATCGCCAATATATGATAAAGCTGAGAATGTTGAAGGATATTACATGGCAATAGGTTATAGCGGACATGGATTTATGTTTGGACCTATAACAGGAGTTGTTATGTCTGAAATGATATTAGGCGAAGAACCAACAATTGATGTTAGCATGCTAAATTTAAATAGATTTAAAACAGGAAAATTATTAATAGAACCATCAGTAGTATAAAACAATATTAAAATTACAAAATAAATAGATTATAATATAAAAAGGCAGATTTTATCTGCCTTTTTATATTATAATACGACATTTTAAAGAGTGTTATAAAGATTTCTAGGTTCTATAGTATCTATTTTTGTTATGATATGTATGCAGAAAACGGTTGACTAAAATAATAAATTGATGTATAATCTATTCATAGTCTGTTGGAAGATGTTGCCTATTAGAAGAAATAGATGAAAATTTTATATGAAGGTTTATACAATAAACACATAGATATTCATACCACCATAAAATATAAGAAATAAAGGACTAATACTCAGGGTGGTATAAATATAAATAAATTAAATTTTTCTTTCAAGAAAAGGGAGGTAACAAATGTCGGAAAAGGTTAACAAAAAAGGTTCATTAGGGTGGTATTTTAACACTCCGCTTGTTTGGAGAGTGTTAATCGCACTAGTACTTGGAGCTATAGTTGGTAAAATTGTAGGTCCGTCAATTACTGTACTGGAGCCATTTGGAACATTAATGCTTAAGTTACTTCAATTGGTTGTTCTTCCACTTATATTTTTTGCAATAATAGTTGGTGTTGGAGGAACTCCCGCTTCTAAATTAGGTAGAATAGCAGCAAAAATTTTAACTTATTATATTGTAACAACTGTTTTTGCAGCTGCTTTTGGACTTGTTTTAGGTCATGTCTTTAAACCTGGATTAGGAGCAAATTTAGCAGGAACAGGTACAGCGGAAATCGTTGCATCAGAGGTTCCTTCAGTTGGAAGCATACTATTAAATATGGTTCCTAACAATGCAGTAGCTCCATTTGTAAACGGGGACTATTTGCAAGTATTAGTATTTGGTATTTTAATTGGTATTGCCATTTCAGTATTAAGTGACAGTAAAGATGAAAAAACTTTAGAGGTAATAAAAACGTTTCTGAGATTCTGTGAAGGCGGCTCTGAAATAATGTACAAAATAACTCGTGGTATATTGGAATATACACCAGTAGGAATATTTGCTCTTATTTCTTCATTATTTGCAACACAAGGATTCAATGTAATTGGTTCCCTCGGTACATTAATATTAGCTTGCTATATAGGATACTTGTTCCAGATATTTGTGGTTTATGGCGGAATACTAACTACATTTAAGATGAGTTTTAAAAGTTTCCTTATTAATGTTAGAAGCGTAATGGCAATGGCATTTGCTACTAGAAGCAGTAACTCAACATTACCTGTATCCATAAGCACATGTGAAGATAAACTTGGAATCGACAGGGCGGTTAGTGGATTTACTCTTCCTCTTGGTGCACAGGTAAATATGGATGGTGAAGCTTATTATCAGATTCTTGCAGTATTCTTTGTTGCTAATGCTACAGGAGTAGTTT
>JAQVWY010000072.1 GCA_028709465.1 Tissierellia bacterium
TTTTTATGTCCTAACCCCATTTTTTGCATCGTAATGAGCAAATAATTTGGTGAACGAGACCGCGAATCCTATCTACATTAAAATAATTAAGAAAAGTAAAAATAAATGATATTTTATAATTAAAAATGGAGGGAAAATATGTTAGATATTAAAAGGATTAGAAATAATCCACAAGAAATTGAAGAATTATTAAAAAGAAGAAATTCAGAGTTAAGTTTAGACAAAGTATTAGAATTAGACAAACAAAGAAGAGAAAAGCTTGTAGAAGTTGAAAATATGAAAGCAGAACAAAATAGAGTATCTAAACAGGTGCCTCTTCTTAAAAAGGAAGGCAAGGATGTTACGGAAATCCTTCAAAATATGAAGGATTTAGCCGAAAAAGTAAAAGTTCTTGATAATGATGTAAAGGAAATAGATATAAAAATAGAAGAAGAATTATTAAGTATTCCTAATACACCAAATCCTCACATAACAGTTGGTCTATCTGATGCTGATAACAAGGAAATAAGAAAATGGGGAGAACCTACTAAATTTAATTTTGAATTAAAAGCTCATTGGGATTTAGGTGTTGACTTAGATATATTAGATTTTGAAAGAGCTACAAAAATAACTGGAACTCGCTTTTCAATGTTTAAAGGTATTGGAGCAAGATTAGAAAGAGCAATAACTGCATATATGCTTGATATGCACACAATAGAACATGGATTTACAGAAATAGCACCACCATTTATGGTTAATAAGGAAAGTATGTATGGCACTGGACAACTTCCTAAATTTGAAGAAGATATGTTTAAATTAAATCAAAAGGATTATTATTTAATACCTACTGCTGAAGTCCCAGTTACAAATATTTATAGAAATGAAGTGTTAGAAGAATCCGATTTACCACTTTATTTGACTGCATATACACCTTGTTTTAGAGCTGAAGCGGGATCTGCTGGAAGAGATACTAGAGGCCTAATTCGAAATCATCAATTTGACAAGGTTGAAATGGTTATGTATTCTACTCCAGAGGACTCTTATAAACAGTTAGAGATATTAACAGGATTTGCAGAAGCCATATTAAAAGGATTAGGGTTGCCATATAGAGTTGTAGAGCTTTGCACAGGAGATATTGGATTTAGTTCCGCAAAAACTTACGATTTGGAAGTATGGATGCCAAGTTACAATAGATATGTTGAAATTTCTTCATGTTCGAATTTTGAAGATTTTCAGGCTAGAAGAGCAAATATTAAATTTAGACCTGAAAACAAAGGCAAGTTAGAATTTATTCACACATTAAATGGTTCAGGATTAGCTGTAGGAAGGACATTTGCAGCAATACTTGAAAACTATCAGCAAGAAGATGGATCAATTATAATTCCAGAAGTATTAAGACCATACATGAGAGGAATTGAAAAGATTAAATAAAAGTCTTTAACAAAAAAACTTACTGTAAATAATTTACTGTAAGTTTTTTTTGTTTTTTAATGTTTTTTTTGTAGAAATATTATATAATAGTCCAAAGAAAAAAGGAGGATGTTATGAGAAAATTTAATAAAATTATATCAATATGTATGATAATTATTATGTTTTCAAATTTTCTAGCATTTGGAGAGATAAATGTTAATGAATATATAAATGGTGCATTGCTAGGTGATTTAGAAACTGGTGAAATATTATATGAATACAATATAAATGAACAATTAGCAATAGCTAGTATAACAAAGCTTATGACATATTTAGTAATGAGGGAAGCTATTGATTCTGGTATAATATCATTGGATGATGATGTAGTAATAAGTGGTCATGCAGCTAATACTGAAGGCAGCAGATTTGGACTTAAAACAGGCGAAACAGTTAAATTAAGTTTGCTGGTAAAAGGTATGTTGATAGTTTCTGGTAATGATTGTGCTACTGCAATAGCAGAGCATGTTGGAGGGACAGAGCAAAATTTCGTTAAAATGATGATTGAAAAATCATCTGAACTTGGTTTAATGTCAGCTAGTTTTATTAATCCTCATGGGTTGCCAATAAACGATGAAGAAACAGGTCAAAATTACATGTCAATATCTGACATATATAAACTTGTAAGGTATATACTTTCAAAATATCCTGATACCGTAGAAATTACATCACAAAAGGAGTTGGTAGTAACTGAAAGAAATTTTAGTAAGACTGCTACTAATCCAGTATTAGATTTAGTTGAAGGTGTTGACGGTCTAAAAACTGGATACACACATAAATCAGGATTATGTCTTGTTTCAACGATGCCTGTAACCGGAAGTGGTCAAGATTTTAGACTTATTGCAATAATAATGGGCGCTCAAAGTCATGATGACAGAATAAATAAAACAAAAGAATTATTAGAATATGGAAGAGATAATTACAGCTATCAGAAGCTTACTGATGTTAAAGTTCCTATAGACAGTGTTTATGTGCCAAGTTCTAAAACTGGGAAAATAACTGTCTACCCTGCAACAGAATTTAATAAATTGATAAAAAGTGATGATATTGTTAAAACTGAAATTACTTATAATGATAGGGTTTCGGCTCCTTTAAAAACAGGTGAAAAAATAGGTAATATTACTGTTTATATAAATGATAAAGAGGTTGTCAATATTGATGCCATAGTTAATGAAGATATTAAAAAAGCAAATATATTTGTAAGAATTTTTAGATTTTTTAAAAATTTATTTTCATAGCCATAAAATAATATTTGCATGAATAAGTCCTTGTCCCAAAAATGGGATGGGGATTTTTTGATAAGAAAATAGTTAAAATAAATATTGATAAAAATTATTGATTTTCAGGCTTACTACTTATTAATTTTTGTTTGGCATGTATATTGCTTCAAGTAATTAGTTCACATTACTATAATTTATTATCATTTTTAGAATGTTTCTTGTACATTTGGAAATAATATTTGAAGCATTATTTAAATTTTTAGGAGGATTATTAATGAGTAAACAAAGCTCTAATCAAAAAGAACAGTGGGGAAGCAGGCTTGGATTTATTTTCGCAGCACTAGGTATGGCTGTAGGTACAGGTAATATATGGCGTTTTCCAAGAATTGCAGGGAGTAATTATGGCGGTACATTTATAATTGCTTACATAATATGTAACTTAATATGGGTTTTACCACTTCTTATGACAGAAATGGGTATAGGTAAATCAGCTAGATTAGGTACTGTAGGATCATTTAGAGACTTCTATGGTAAAAAGAAAACATGGATGGGTACTTTTATAGTTTGGGTTTGTGCTGCAATAACTTTTTATTATGCAGTTGTTTTTGGTCAAGCAATGAGATATTTTGTTTTTGCAGTTGTAGGGGATTTAACTGCAGACATGGACTCAGTAGCATTGTGGGAAGGATATTTGGTAAATTCTAATGAACAAGTTATATTTTTATTACTAGCAGTAGTTTTAATGGGATTTTTCATCTATAGAGGTGTTAAGGGTGGTTTAGAATTAGTAGGTAAGATTGCTATTCCAGTATTATTTTTTTCATTATTAGGAACCTCAATATGGGTGAGTATACAGCCTGGCGGAGTGAGGGGATTAGAATTTTTATTCGTTCCTAAGTGGGATCATTTCTTTGATTTACAGGTATGGTTAAATGCGTTAACACAGGCAGCTTGGTCTGCTGGTGCAGGCTGGGGTATGATGTTAACATATGCTAATTACTTTAAAGAAAATGAAGATATAGTATGTAATAGTTTTATGATAACATTTGGAGATATGTGTGGAGCTATGCTTGGAGCATTGGCGGTATTGCCAGCAGTTTTTGCATTTACAAACACAGCAGCAGAAGCTGGTGAAATACTTGGTGCAGGCAATGTTGGACTAACCTTTATATATTTAGCAAAATTATTCCCAACAATGCCTGGAGGTAGATTTATAGCAATTTTGTTCTTCTTATCATTATCTCTTGCAGCCTTAACATCAATTATTCCACAAGCAGAAACTGTAGTACGTAACTTTGTTAATAGTGGAATGGGCAGAGGTAAAGCAACTATAATTCTGTGTGTTGCAACGTTTATATTTGGTTTACCATCAGCATTAAATATAGATTTTTTAAATAATCAAGACTGGGTATATGGCATAGGATTATTGCTTTGTGGATTGTTCTTTGCAATGGCAGTTTACAAATTTGGTGTTGATAAATTCCGTGTAGAAATAATTAATAAATTTAGTGATATTAAAATCAACAAATATTATAACTTTATAATTAGTTGCTTCCCGATATTTTTAGTGATAGTAGTTGGATGGTGGTTATTACAGTCAATTCAATGGCATCCTACAGAATGGTGGAATCCAATGATAGTTGACAGTTTAGGAACAGTTGTAGTTCAATTGGCAATAGCTATAATTATATTCATATTAGTGAATGATAAGTTAGCAGGCAAAATATCTGACGATAGATATATGAATGAAGGTAAATTCATAACTAAAAAGGAGGATCGATAATATGACAGGACAATTATTGATTTGGATGGTAATATTACTAGGAATAATATTTGGTGGTTTCGTATATTTTGCTAATATAGCAGCAAACAATGAAAAAACCAAATAGATGATTATTAAGGATGATTTCTTTAAAAGAAAATCATCCTTTTCTTTTATGTTTTTTTAACTAATTTACTATATAAAGTGGTAACAAATATTAATATTATTGACAAAAATATTGTTTTAGTGTAAAATCCTAAAAGTAGATATATAATATTTCGCACCTGTAGCTCAGTAGGATAGAGCAGTGCCCTCCTAAGGCATGTGCCGGGGGTTCGATTCCTCTCAGGTGCACCAGAAGATTAGGTCAAAATAGATGCAGGGCTGAAAAGGCCAGTATCCATGTGGCTTTTCGAGGGTTTTGAATTTTTCATTCAAAACCCTCGTTGTTTTAACCGAAAGGGGTAGAACGTTTGGTGGCATAGAGTCTAGAGAGAATCTGGATGTCGATTAAGGTAAATAAAGGAGATAAAAAATTTTTCTAAAATCTATTGCAATCCAAGATTCGATATGATATAATACTAACGAACGTTAGGTAAAGAGGTGTTTAATATAGTGGAAAAGGATTTAAGAAATAGGATCAAAGAAGTAGCAGTAGGGCATTTTAACAGTAATGGTTATTATGGAACAACGATCCGTAACATAGCAAAAGATGTGAACTGTTCCCTACCAATGATTTATTACTATTACAATAATAAAAAAGAGTTGTTTGATGAAATTATTAAAAAGGAATATTTTGATCTTTTAAAAAGGCAGGCGGCACTTTTGAAGACAAATAACATCATAGATTTTTATACAAAGTTTGTGTATGACTTGAACTTTCTGAGCAACTATGATAAAAAAGTTTACAGGCTTGGAATCAAGGTTTATCTGTCTTTTGACGGCGATGAGGAACTGATGGAAATCATGGATGAGTGGGAAAAGACTATACTTCCACGGCATTATCAAATATTGAAACCATATATGAAGAACGTAGATAATGATATGGCGATTGTACGAACATTAGTACATTTATTGGAAACATTAATAGAAAGTATTGTCGTTAAAAACAGGTTTTTATCTGAAGAAGATATCAGGGAAGAAATTTCAATCGTACTTCATGGGTGTAAATGATTTATTTTGCGCATTATCTAACGAACGTTTTAATAAATATAAAATTAAAGGAGATATAAAAATGGATATTGAAAAGAGATTTACTCTATTGCAAAATACCTATGCAGCATCTATAGCAGAGACTGTAAACACTTATGACAAACTAAAGGTGCTTGACACAATCGTAGAGAAAAGAAAAGAAAGGCAGGCACAAACAGCGCCATTTTTGAATCAACAGCTTGGCATTGAGACTATTGAAGATGTTTTTTGCAAGCTATCGGAAATCTATGGTTGTGCAAACTGGGTTATTGAAAAAATAAACGACGGTTATATAGCTACAGCGGTTTCCTGTAAATTATGTGTGCTATCCAAGAAAATGGGAGGAGCAAATCCTTGCAATGGGTGGTGCCTTGATCCCATGTTCGCTATGATCACCGCCACAGACAAAATCGATGCTGGAAGCGTAACTGTTGAAAGCACATTAATGACAGGGGACTGTTGTAAAGTGTTTATCAATAATCGTATAGAATAAAGTGATACTGCTGAAAATTCATTGATATATGGATATCTAAAGAAGGTGAGCAAATGCATTTGTTTTGTTATGAAAATAAGAATCTCGATAAAATTAAATATGACGGAGTAAGAGATTTTTGTCTGTGCGAGAAAGTAGAAGAAGAATATATGAGGTCGTTAATAAAGCGAGGCTGCTGTGAAGTTAGAGTTATCATGAAAATAGAAAGGAAACAAACAAGCCGGTTGGAGTAAAGTGTTACTTTTGAAAAAAAGCACAGAGATGAAGTAAAAAAAGTTATAAACCCTTAAAAATAAGCCTTTGATGCGAGAAGTGTCAGGGCTTTTTTCTGTTGTGATGATAGGTTTATCGCCTCTTTCTGCATTTGAACCGATAATAAAAGATGGATTTCTAATTAATGTTCATTTTTTATTTTTGTAACATTGTTACCATTTGATAATGTAATGCATTACTTTACGAATTATCATGCAAACAAGGAATAAAAAATTAATATAAGTAAATAAATGTAGATTAAATATAAATTAAAGTAATAAAAGGTATCGATAAAATGTATTTAGTTCGATATTTTTAAAAAAACTTGCAAAAGTTAAAGTTTCATAGTATTATACATATATGGAATTGATATTTTTTAAACAAGTAAAAAAGAATTTACGAGAAGCATTTTTATAACTTGTTTGTTACACAAGAAATATATATATAAAATTGTAAAATAATTGTTTAAAATTAAAAAATAATATGAAATGGGGATAAGA
The DNA here is from genome assembly GCA_028709465.1 of Tissierellia bacterium. GTDB lineage: Bacteria > Bacillota > Clostridia > Tissierellales > Sedimentibacteraceae > Sedimentibacter. Next base: position 6,865 of record JAQVWY010000072.1, read on the forward strand.
ATGTACAAAATAGGATTTATAGGAGCAGGTAATATAGTTAATGCAATATTAACAGGTATGAGTATTAAAAAATTTGATATGTCAAGAATTTATGTAAATGATTTATCAGGTGACGCAAAGGAAAAATTAAGTGTTGACTTTGGTATAAATTGTGCTAAAGATAATATTGATGTGATACAAAAATGTGATTATATATTTTTTGCTATTAAGCCACAGTATTATAAATCAGCAATAGATGAAGTTAATGGCTATTTAACTAAAGATAAAACAGCTATTATTATAGCACCAGGTTATACAATAGAAAGTTTCAAAAAAGCTGCTGATAAGAATGTAAAGGTTGTAAGAGCAATGCCAAATACACCAGCTATAGTGTCTGAAGCTATGACAGGTATTTGTTATGATAAAAATGATTTTACTAAAGATGAAGAAAAAAATATTATAGAAATATTTGAATCATTTGGTAAAGTTGAAGTTTTACCTGAATATCAAATGGATACAATTGTAGCAGTTTCTTCAAGCGCTCCTGCATATGTTTATATTATGATAGAGGCAATGGGTGATGCTGGAGTATTAACCGGATTACCTCGTCAAACTGCATATAAAATGGCAGCACAAGCGGTTGCTGGCGCAGCAAAGGTGGTATATGATACGGACATACATCCTGGTGAATTAAAGGATGCTGTATGTTCACCTGGTGGCACTACTATTGAAGCAGTTAAAGTATTAGAAAATAGGGGATTTAGAAGTGCACTTATTGAATCTATGAATGCATGTTATAATAAAACACAGGAATTAAAAAATCAAAATTAATAAATAGTATAAGGGAGCTGCTTTAGCTCCCTTACTTATTGAAATATAGTATTATTTATTTTTATGTTTGAACCATTCTTTTCAATAGATGAATTTGCAGTTAATTTGGCATTTTCAATATAAATATTGTCATTACATGTTATTTTAACTGGATTATTGTTTTTTGCTATAATATCTCTTGTTTTTACGTCTGTTAATACTATTGAATTAACATTTTCAGCGAATACGTTAATGTTTCCCAATACGGTTACATTCGTTAAATATACATTTCCTTTTCCTACAGAGTTAAGTATATTTAAATCTCCTACTACAACTGCTCCAGAATATGATTCATCATAGTCTGTAATATTAAATCCATGTTCAATATTTTCATTATCTAATATTTCATAAATAATTTTAACAGCTTCTGCCCTAGTTAATGATCTATTTGGCTTATAAGTTTTATCTGGATAGCCCATTATGTAATTTTTATTATATGCTAAATTTACACTTGATTTTGCCCATTCCTGAATAGAATTATAATCTCTTAAGTTTGTTGCTCCATCTCCATCTATGTTACCAGCTGTTATTGCACCATTTATTACTTTAGCTACTTCTTGGCGTGTAATAGGGTTATTTGGTCTAAATGTATTATCTTCATATCCTGAAAAAAAACCAACAGCTACAGATTTTTGAATTTGATTATAATACCAATCACTACTATAAACATCAAATAAATTTATAGATACTGTGCTTTCAATTTTCATAGCATTGTTTAATAATGTTGCAAATTCAGCTCTGGAAATAGTTCTTTCTGGTTTAAATGTTCCATCAGTGTATCCAGATACAAAACCTAACTTAATAGCTTCTTTTATTCTACTTTCAGCCCAATGACCGCTTATATCAGATAAAAATACTTCATTTGATTTAAAAACTATATTTTCTTCATTATTTAGTTTTTTAGTAGAATCTGTTTCATTATTAATTACTATAGAATCCTCTTTCAAATTGTCAGCTTCAATAATATCTTTAAGTATATCTCCGTAAACAGATTGATTAAAATTTAAGGCTAACGCTAATCCCAATATTAATATCCTTTTAGTAAATTTCGTCATAGTTGTCCTCCTTTACCTTTCCTTCAATTATATAGGTGTTTAATAATAAAGTAAATTGGTAATAATAAACATTTTATATATAATAACTATTGACTAATTAATTAATGGTAACTTATAATTAAATATAAATAATTAATTCAGGTGATATTTTGCTAAATAAAGGTAGTATTATAGATGAAATATATATGAAAGAAGCCTTAAGTGAAGCTAGTAAAGCTTATGAACTATTAGAAGTACCCATAGGTGCAGTAATAGTAAAAGATGGTATAATTGTAGGAAGAGGACATAATTTGAAAGAAACAAAAAAAGATGCAACTCTTCATGCCGAAATTATTGCAATTAAGGATGCATGTAGAAATTTAGGGGGTTGGAGGCTGCCAGAATGCACCATGTATGTTACATTAGAACCATGTCCTATGTGTGCTGGAGCTCTTGTTAACTCAAGAGTGAAGAGACTGGTAATTGGTACAAAGGATCCTAAAACTGGAGCTTGTGGTTCAATTATTAACATAGTACAAATGGAAAATTTAAATCATGAATTAGAAGTAAAATTTGGTGTATTAGAAGAACAATGTACAAATATATTAAAGAAATTTTTTGCTGATTTAAGGCAAAAATAATAAAAAACTGGGACATTCCTTTAAGGCTCACCACATAAAGGTACTTTCATAAAGGTGTGTCCCCATACATTAGAAAGGAGTTTATCTATGCCAATAATACATGTAGATATGATTGAAGGAAGAACATTAGAACAAAAAAGAGCCTTAGTAGAAAAAGTGACACAGGCTGTATCAGAAACTGTAAATTGTCCGAAAGAAGCTATTAAAATAATTATTAGTGATATGTCAAGAGACAATTATGGTGAAGGTGGAATACTTAATTGTGACAAATAGGTAAAGAGGAATGGGGACACACCTTTATGATAGTTGTCTATGTGGGTCAAATCATAAAGGCGTGTCCCCATTCTTTTAGATAAGTTATTTTTTTCTTATGAGTTTTATTTTTAATTTTGGATAATCATAATCTATTATTGATTCATCAATCATCATTCCAACTAAATTATATTCTTCACCCTCAATGCTCGTTCCTGCCAATTGCCAGTAGTATTCTTCTATTTCTTTTTGTCTTTGTACATTTATTAGTTTCTTAAAATTCATAATTTTATCTTCACTACATGATACGTCATCAGATTCGATTTCTATTATAAAGGAATCTTTGTTTTCTTCTATAGAAATGTTGACTTTTTTAGCAGAATTTAAAAAATAAAAATCAATAAGTTCATCTACTATTTTAGATATTTTTGCAATTTCGTGTTTCATTTTAATCTCCTTTTTTGAAAGCTTCCATAAGTGGAACTAATATAGCAGCTATTATTCCACCTGAAAAACCATTATTATATAAATTAACACCACCATGTAAAAAACCTATATTTTTAACAAGGGCTAAGTGTAAAAATCCAGCTACTATTCCAGCTAAAATTCCAAATTTGCCAGCTATAGGGGCTAATGTTGAACCAAATAAGCCAGCAATTAAAACAGTTGTTGAATTAATATCCCAAATATTCATGAGAGAAGCGATAGTAACTCCAATCATTATTGGAATAGAATTTTTTGGGTGTTTCCCAAATGCTGAAAATCCAAAAATAGTAAATATTCCACCTATAATAGGTCCATTAAAATTACCATGTAGAATTATAACATAAAATGTTGCAACTAGCCCCATGATTCCCATATTTATAAATGTTAAGCCATAGCCTTCAATATGTGTAAAATCAGTAACTAATCTTCCTGAATATTTTAGTAAATCTAAATATCCTTTAAAACTGTTTCTATTAATTATAAATCCAATTAAAATAAAGATAGAAAAAAATATTATTAATAATATTCTTAATAATAAATCATATTCAGTTGATAATATTTCTTGCTGTTCAAAATTAAATCCAAAGCTTCTTAATAGTGAAGTAATTAAAGAACCTAGTAATCCAGCAGTAAAACCGATATTGTATAGATTATACCCATCATGTACTCTTGTCATGTGAGACGATAGGGGAGTTATTATAAATCCACAAAATATTCCAAATATTATACCTAAAGGTATGCTTATCCACAGTTGAAAACCTAGCCCAAAGGCTATATCGCTAACTAGTGGAGCAAGTGATGTAGAAAACATAATTATTACTAATATATTTTTAAATTCAATATTTTGATATTTAACATATAAATAGCCACCTATGTACATTGGCCAAACATTAAATATATTTTTGCCCAAAAAAGCAAATCCCATTATAGTATAAATTGCAGCAATTAATGCACCGTTAATTTTTAATTTTAATTTATTTATTATATATATATTTATAAAGACCAAAAGAGAAGAATTTAAAAAGGATGCCCCAATACCGCCAATTCTTAAATAATCAACTAGTAAGACATCAGGCGAAACTATGATGCGATAAAGGCCAAATAAAAGATTTTTAGGTGTATCTAAAAAAAATGCTAATATAAATAAAATTGAAGGTATAATAATAAGTATTAGCAGATCGCCAATTCGTCCTAATTTTATTTCATTATCTTTTCTATCTAAATTATTCAATAATACAACCCCTTTTTATTAGTATAGTCTTTTTAATATATAATTATAACAATTATAAAAGAAGAAATTAAAAAAAGCAAACATTTTCTTTTTTTAACTATATGCAATTCAAAGGATGTCACGTAAAATTTCTAATTATTTAATTAATTCTATTTAAAAACATTTAAAAATCATGTATACTAATTATATTGTTATCGAAAAATTTACAGTAATTATTTCGTAAGTTATGAAAATATAAAAGGAGTTTGTAATGAAATTAATATCATGGAATGTTAATGGTTTAAGGGCATGTATTACAAAAGGATTTACTGAAGTATTTAAAGAGCTGGATGCCGATATATTTTGCATTCAGGAATCAAAATTACAAGAAGGACAGATAGAATTGGAGCTAGAAGGTTATTTTGATTATTGGAATTATGCAGAGAAAAAGGGGTATTCAGGAACAGCAATTTTCACAAAAGTAAAGCCACAATCAGTTAGTTTTGGAATGAATATTGAAGAACATGATAAAGAAGGAAGAATAATTACTCTTGAATTTGAAGAATTCTACTTAGTTAATGTTTATACTCCTAATTCTAAAAGAGAACTTTTAAGATTAGATTATAGGATGAAATGGGAAGATGATTTTAGAAATTATTTACTAAAATTAGATGAAATTAAACCCGTTATATTATGTGGTGATTTAAATGTTGCACATAAGGAGATAGATATAAAAAATTCTAAATCAAATAGGAAAAGTGCAGGTTTTACTGATGAGGAAAGAGAAAAGATGACTTGTTTATTAGCATCTGGATTCACTGATACATTTAGATTCTTTTATCCTGATAAAGAGGATGCATATACTTGGTGGTCATATATGGGACGAGCTAGAGAAAAAAATGTTGGATGGAGAATTGATTATTTTATAACATCAAATAGATTTGAAAAAAATTTAATAGATGCATTTATTCTTCCAGAAATAAGTGGCAGCGATCATTGCCCTGTAGGAATAGTTATAAAATAATTAATTGATTTTTTAAAAATACGAAACTTAAATAATCTTAATAGAAGATTATTTCAAAATACACGAAATATATTTACAAAATAACTATTGATTATTCCCTTTTTATAAGTTATAATATAATTAAATTATGAAATTAAATATTAAGCATCAATATAATTTGGATGATAAGGTTCCTAAGTTTCTACCAAGCACCGTAAATTGCTTGACTATTGATAACATGGTTTTATATTATATGTGATGCGAATAGTTTATCTATTCGCTTTATTTATGCCCTAATGTAGCTTTTGTGCCATTCTGGGGCGCAGTCAGGAGAATCTCATATTAAATTGTTTAAAAGGCAATAAGCTTTGCTTTTTATCATATAAAATAATTTATATTTAACATTTGGAGGATAAGATGAAAAAATTAATAAGTATTTTATTAGCATTATTATTATTGCTTTCACTTACTGCATGTGGAACTAATAATGAAGTTGAAGAACCAAAATCAGAAGAATCAACATCTGAAGAAAAAGATGGTGATGAAGCATCATCAACTGGAACAATGCCAGCAGTTGCAAAAGAAGATATTGTAGTTGGGGTAATACATATTGGAAATCCAGCTGATGGTTCTGGTTATACTTATGCACATGATCAAGGTATAGTTAAAATGCAAGAAGAATTAGGCCTTGACGATAGTCAAATAATAAGAAAAAATAATGTAAATGATACAGATCCAACAGCTACTGAAGCAGCGATACTTGAATGTATTGAAGAAGGAGCTAACATTATTTTTGGTACAAGCTGGGGGTACATGGATACTATGGAGGCATTAGCAGAAGAATATCCTGATGTTATATTCTCCCATGGTTCAGGTTATAAGAACAATGATACAAACTTTAATAATTATTTTGGAAGAATATATCAATCAAGATATTTATCAGGTATAGCAGCAGGTTTAAAAACAGAATCTAATATAATAGGATATGTTGCAGCTATGGGACAAGAGAACTCTGAAGTAACTGGAGGACTTAATGCTTTCGCCTTAGGTGTATATTCAGTAAATCCTGATGCAAAAGTTTATGTAAAAGTAACTAACAGCTGGTATTCACCAGAAGAAGAAACTAATGCTGCAAAAGCATTAATAGCTGAAGGTGCAGATGTAATAGCACAACACTGTGATACACCTAACCCTCAACTTGAAGCAGAAAAAGCAGGAGTATTTGGTATTGGTTATAACTCAGATATGACAATTGATGCTCCAAAAGCTACATTAACTTCAGCAGTTTGGGATTGGGGAGTATACTATACTTGGGCTGTAGAAGCAGTTATTAATGGTACATGGACAAATGAAAATTACTATGGTGGAATTAAAGAAGGAATGGTTGGACTTTCAACACTTAATGAAAGCATAATAGCTGAAGGAACAGCTGAAGCCATAGATACTGCAAAACAAAAAATGATTGATGGCAGCTTCAATGTATTTGACGGCGTAATTGAAACTAATGATGGTAAAACTGTTGGAGAAGAAGGAAAAACATTGGATGATGCCACTATTACTGGCGGAATTAACTGGTACTTTAAAACTGTAGAAGTTAAATAATCACATTAAGGGTTAGAATATCTGACCCTTTAATTATTATTTATTAACAAGGGCACTAATACATCCGCTATTTTATTGCTGTATTGTGTTTTTATTAAAGGAGTTATTATGTCAACAACAAAAACTAACTATGCAATTGAGCTGAAAGAAATTAGTAAAACATTTGGCAGTGTTGTAGCTAATGACAATATTAGTTTAAATGTTCAATATGGAGAAATACTTGCATTATTAGGAGAAAACGGATCAGGTAAAACAACATTGATGAATATGCTATCAGGTATTTATTATCCTGATGCTGGTACTATATCAATAGCTGGAGAAGAGGTTACAATTAATTCTCCAAAAGATGCAATAGATAATGGAATTGGTATGATTCATCAACACTTTAAATTAGTAGATGTTTTCAGTGCAATGGATAATATTGTTTTAGGGACAGAAGGTAAATATATTAAACCAAAAATTTTAAAAGAAAAAATAATAGAAATTAGTAATAAATTTGGACTTGAGGTAGAACCTGAAAAGAAAGTTTATAATATGTCTGTAAGTGAAAAGCAAACCGTTGAAATAATTAAAGTTTTATACAGGGGGGCTAGAATTTTAATTTTAGATGAGCCAACTGCAGTTTTG
>JAQVWY010000151.1 GCA_028709465.1 Tissierellia bacterium
TGTTAAAAATAAAACGGTAAAAATTATTAAAGAAAAAGGTAAAATTGAAGCCTTAGAGAAAAAAATAAATTTTAATGAGGATGTAACTATTGGTATGGGACATACAAGGTGGGCTACGCATGGTGAGCCTAGTATTGTAAATTCCCATCCACATAAAGTTGGTAAAATTACTTTAGTACATAATGGTATTATTGAAAATTATGAGGAATTAAAAAAATTATTAAAAGAGTTTGGTTATAAATTTAAATCAGACACGGATACTGAAGTTGCATGTGCTTTAATTGATAAACTATATAATGAGAAGAAAGATTTAAAAAAAGTTTTATCTAAACTTATAAATTTAATTAAAGGTAGTTATGCCTTTTCAATTATCTCAGATGATGAACCAGATACTCTTTATGCTATTAGAAAAGACAGTCCTTTAATTTTAGCAATTCACAATAATGGATATTATATAGCATCTGATGTACCTGCTATATTAAATCATACAAATAAATATATTCTAATTGATAATGATGAAATAATTGAATTAAAAAAAGATAATTATTTTATTTATAATAGTCGATTAGAACCAATTCAAAAGAAAGTTTCTATCTTTGAAGGAAATTTAAATTCATCTATAAAAGATGGTTATAGTCACTTTATGTTAAAAGAGATACATGAAGAAGATAAGGTTATTAAGGATACAATGTTTCCTTATATTGAAAATGGGATATCTTCTTTAATTGATAAGATGCCAGATTTAAAGAAATACGAGAATATTGATATTGTTGCTTGTGGTAGTGCTTATCATGCTGGATTAATTGGTAAAACATTGATTGAGAATTATGCAAAAATACCTGTTAATGTTGAAATTGCTAGTGAATATAGATATAAAACTCTATTTAGCAATTCTAAAACTTTGGTGATTTTAGTTTCACAATCTGGTGAGACTGCTGATACGTTATCTTCTTTGAGGATTGCTAAAGAAAATAATATCGATACTCTAGCAATTGTCAATGTGGTTGGATCTTCTATCGCAAGAGAAGCTAAAGAAGTATTATATATAAAAGCTGGATATGAAATAGCAGTAGCAACTACAAAAGCTTATTTAGCACAAATAGCGATGTTTTCACTTATTGCTCTAAATCTTGGTTATATTAATAACTTAATTGATGATGATCAAATTGAAGACATTTTCAACCAAATTTATAAGTTACCCAAATTAATAAAAGAAGTATTAAATGAAGATTATAGTAAAATTGCTAAAAAAATTTATAAAGAAAAAGATATTTTCTTTATTGGTAGAAAAATCGATTATCCGATTGCAATGGAAGGTAGTTTAAAATTAAAAGAAATCGCCTATATTCATTCTGAAGCTTATGCTGCTGGAGAATTAAAACATGGAACAATTTCTTTAATTCAAAAAAATACCCCTATTATTGCTATTGCAACTGATAAAAATGTTTTTTCAAAAACAATTAGTAATATTAAAGAAGTAAAAGCTAGAGGTGCTTATATTATTTATTTAACTACTTCTAATTTAAATAATGAATTGAATTTTGCGGATAATAAAATAATAGTTCCTCAAATAAGTCCATTATTACAAACTATTTTAGCAATTATTCCATTACAATTAATTGCTTTCGAAACAGCTAAATTAAAAGGATGCGATATTGATAAACCAAGGAATTTAGCAAAGTCAGTTACTGTTGAATAAAATAAAAAAATAAGTAGTTATTAAATTACTTATTTTTTAAATGCTAGAAAATTAGTATTATTATATAAATATGTATAAGTATTATCTTCTTTTATTTGTTACTATTAATCGATTATTTCAATAACCTTTGTATTAAAGATAATATCCCCGATTCGTTTTCTCTTTAATAGGTTGAATGATACTTGATTTTAAATTTAATTTTATAATGTCTTACTTTCTGTTTTTAATTTCAGTTAATTTGCTATAATAATTAATTCTATTTATATAGTTATTTCACTTCTGTATTGTATTTAACATCACCATAACTCTTGTTTTTAAATATTATTTGAAATACATACAGTGGAAATACTAAAGAAGTTGTTTTATTTCTTTTAATTATAATATCTTTATCAGGTATTTTATTATTATAATATATTCTTAATCCCATTATTCTTTTTCCTATACTTGCATTTTTAAATAATAAATCTTTATATATCATTAGATAAAGAAATATAAGTAAAGATATTATTGTTGATATTATTCCTATTATTATATTATTAATTATATAATCAATAATTAACATTGGAAGATATATAATAATAAATGCGATTACAAAATCAATATAAACAGCTATCAACCTTCTTAATTTTATCATTTTTCCACCCCCAGTTACCACCATTTTCTAACATTAAAACCTATTTTAATACTTCCTCCCACACCCTCCGCGTTTTGGGCTTTATTGTATTAAAAAACTTACCATTAAGGTGAGCCAAAAACTTTATTTTAATTTTCTACCATGAAGACTTTTTCATTTTGTTTTTTAAATTCTTCTGGAGTGCAATAAGGTTCTTCATTTTCCCATTTCTGATGGAATCTTACAATCATTGAATCCTTTAATGAAATAGAGATATAGATACGAAATTTTTTATCTGGGAATAACTTTATAAGTTGAGATAGAATAGCCTCTAAAATAATCTTTGAGATTATAGTTAGCTTATCAAACTCTTCTTTTTTAATATTGTCTAGAAAATGAATATGATTTGTAAAAGATTCAAATTCTGTTTTATCAACAATATTTATTAGTTTATCAGTTGGACAGCATTTCTCAAAAAATACATATTCATTTCCTTTATCGTCACTTAATGACTTGAAGCTAAATATATCTGATAATAAACTGAAGTATTCTATCCTTTTCATATAATTCACCTAATAACCTAAATAAGTTAGCCCTTTCGCAATTGCTTTTACAACATCTTTATTTTTTAGCATATTCTGAATTGCTCTTGGAGCCAATTTCCCAGCAGAAGATCCAATTCTAAAGACTTGTTCTTGAATATTATAGTAATATTTAACACCATTTTTTTGTAAATGAATTTGACCCGGTCTATTACCTGGATTTTCTACATCGATTCTAGCACCATTCTTATTATAAAGAGTTTTTGAAGGTGTTTGTGTGCCTTTACCACCTTTGTTCGGCGGTAGTGGAGCCATTGATGTCGAAGCTTTACTAATTAATGCTTTGGAATTTGCCAATGCTTTTGATTGAGAATTTTGATATTGATTATAAAGTACAACGCCAGTGGCTACAGTAGTTACGCCAAGGATTACCCATCCAACAGGATTCCAGAAGTTTGCACCACCTAATGAGTAGCCTCCACTTAAGATTCCGCCACCTGCTAATGCATATTGAGCGAAATCTCCATTATAATCCACCATATTTACTGGATTATTAAATGTGTATGCGTATAAATTATATTGTACTAAATTGCCTTGATCTT
>JAQVWY010000011.1 GCA_028709465.1 Tissierellia bacterium
TGTGGATTTTCCAGATCCACTTTTTCCAACTAATCCATATATTTCTCCATCCTCAATGGTTATATTTATTCCTTTTAATACTTCTAACCCATCAAATGATTTTTTTAAATTATTTATTTCAATCATGATTTTCCTCATTATTTATTAAAATGCAATAAGATAACTTATTGCATTTTAATCATTTCATTTTATTTACTCTCCTGCATATTCAAATCCTGATGAAACTGGAACTTTCGCTACAGCTTCATCTGACATATATGCAGTCATTATATCTTTTGCCCACTTAGTATCTTTATTTTTTTCCAATACACAAATACCTTCCGCTAAATCATCATATACAAATTTCTTAAGAAGATTTTCAGTTGGATCAACGCCTGCTTCAGCCATTGTATTTGATGTACCAACAACAATGGTATAATCATCCATATTCGTATATTTCAAATGATCTGATTGGACGAAATCATAATTATTAGGATTATCTACAATATCTGCTACTGTATAAAAATCTCCAGCAGCTGGTTCTTCGGATAATTTAATAACTCCAGCTTCCTCTAATTGTTTTAATTGTTCACTAATATTAGCAGCATCTTGAGCTATACCAACCGATCCTCCCTTTGGTAAATCTTCAATACTACTTGCTTTAACAGAATAGATTCCAGTAAAATAATTATATAATTTAGGACTCATCATAATAATATCAGTACCATTCGCTTCATTGTAATTATTCATATACGGTTCATGTTGATAAAAGTTTGCATCTAATGTTTCTTGAACTAATGCATCATTAGGTAAAACATAATCATCAAAAAGTATAATTTCAACTTCATATCCCATTGCTTCTAGTGATTCTTTTCCTGATTCAGCTAAATCTTTTGATACTGTACTTGCCCCAATTTTAATTGTAGTTTTCTCTTCAGATTCACTTGCTGAACTACTTGGTTTTTCTGTGCTAGAACATCCTACTGCTAAACTTGCTACCATACACACACATAATAATACACATAAAATTTTCTTTTTCATGCTATTCCTCCAATTGTTAGTTAATCCTTTTCTTATTTTCAGATTTGTTTATTTTCCCAAAGTAAAAATATTGTTTTTACTTTATCTTATATTGCCTTTTATATAACATTAAGCCCAACTATATAGAATTTAATAAGTCAAAGTCCAGAGGTAATGTACTTAATTCTCTAGCTCTATTTACATAATACTTAATATTTTCTCTATTAGTACCATAAGGTATTTGACATCCAGGTGCAATCGAATATCCCTTTGGTGAATCCCATGCTTTTAAGATACATTTTTTTAATGATCTGTCAATGTCTTCAAAAGTTCCATTTGCTATTACATCTACTGGAGGGATATTTCCCACTATTCGAATTCTGTCTCCAACAGTCTCTTTAAGTTCACCAATGTCTTCAGCATTATCGACACTAAAGCTTGAAACACCAGAGTCTGCGATATCATTCCATAATGTTCTTGACTTTCCACATATATGAAGTGATGGATGCCCATCTGTTTCTTTTATAATATAATCTACATTTTTCTTAAAATATGGGAATGAAAACTCCCTATATTGCTTGTAACTGATTATTGATGAAGAACTTACAGGATCCGCAAAGCCAAAATTAACATCTAACTTTTTTACCTCATCGACAAACCTGTTGTTTGCTTCAACAATCATCTCTAAAAGTCTTTTGATATCTTCAGGATGTTTTATAATCCACTTAAGTAAATTTTCTGCTCCGCACATATTTAATGCCACAGTAAATGGACCAGTGAGTTCCGTACCTACGCCAACCTGACCATTATACTTATCTTTCAGTATACTAATCGCTTCAAGTATGCATGGAAGCCTTCCATCTTTTGTTGGATCTGGAATTTTCAGTTTTGCTATATCCTTAATATTTTCAACAGCTGGTTTTTCGACTATAGGAAAAGTATCACTTTTATACAAAATTTTAGAACCGAATGCCTCAGCCATCCCCCTCAAGCTCATACCTGCAGAAACACCACCACATTGAAACTCTTCATAAGTTAAAATTTGAACTTCACTCATAACCTTTGGATTGTGATTATAATCATCAATTGATTTATTGTATAAACTACATGCAGTTTCTCCTAATGATACTTCAACCATAATTTTATTTGTCGATTGCATATTGTTGACCTTTCCCAAAATGTGTAAATCTCCTTTCTTGTTTTATTAACTTGTTCTTCCCATGTTTGTAAGGCATTGACATTTTACCATCGATTAAAAATACTGTAAAATCAAATATTTTTATAGTTGACAGAAAATTCACAACTTTATTTCATAATTAAATGTGGCAAATTAATTAGACATACCATTTTTACTCATATATAATATGTAAATATATCTAATAAATAAAGAAGGTGCATAAAATGATTAAACTTCCTGATAATTTTGAAACATTCGATGAAAAGAGAAAAAAAGGTTTTATAGCATTAATGGAAGAAAAAGAAAAAGGCAAAAAGGTTGTAGGTACCTTTTGTAGTTACACACCTATTGAATTGATATTGGCTGCAGGTGCAGTGTCCGTTAGTTTGTGCGGTAACAGCGAACAAGGAATTCCTGAAGCAGAAGCAATTCTTCCAAAAACGTTATGTCCACTAATAAAATCAAGCTTTGGACTAGCTATATCAGACAAATGTCCATATTTTTATTTTTCTGATATGATTCTAGCTGAAACAACTTGTGATGGCAAAAAGAAAATGTATGAACTATTAAATGAAATAAAACCTGTACATGTCATGCATCTACCCCAAGGGCAAAATGGTCCACTTTCTATTGAAGCTTGGAAAGAGCAAATCAAGCAAACAGCTAAATATTTAGGCGACTTTTTTAATACTGAAATAACAGAGGAAAATCTACACAATGCAATTGTTGAACGAAACAGAATACGTAAAGCTATATTAAAAGCCTATGAAGTAACAAAATTAGTACCATCACCAGTATCCGGTTATGAACTTAGCAGCATTATTGAAGCAACGGATTTTCATTTTACAGACGATGATATTGTTGAATATTTAGAAACAAAGACAAATCAGTTACTTTCAAATTATAAGCCACTGGATCCTAATAAAAAGCTTAGACCAAGACTTATGTTAACAGGATGCCCTCACACAGGAGTTCGTGATAAAATAATTAAAAAGGTGGAAGATTTAGGAGCGGATATCGTCGTTTTAGATAGCTGCGCAGGTCCAAGGACACAGCGAATACTTGTAGACGAAACTAAAGACCCTTATGAAGCATTGGCAGAAAAATACTTAAAAATTAATTGTTCTGTCATGACTCCTAATGATGGTCGTTTTGAAGATTTGAAAGCTGTAATTGAAGAATATAAAGTAGATGGCGTTATTGAAATGGTACTTTTCGCATGTCATACTTTTGCTATTGAAGCTCATAAAACTAAAAAGTTTATTTCAGAAGAATTAGGACTTCCATATATTCGTATTGATACTGATTTTTCATCATCTGATAGTGCTCAAATTCAAACAAGGTTAGAAGCATTTTTAGAAATGATATCTTAATTAGAAAGGATTATTAACATGTTTTTTGTCGGTATTGACATTGGCTCAACTGCCAGCAAAGTTGCTGTTAGGGGTCAAAAAGAATTAGAATTTGTTCTGCCAACTGGTTGGAATAGTAAAGAAACAGCATTTCAAATTAAAAAAAATTTATTTGATGTTTACGGAATTGATGTAACTAATAATGATGTAATAACCATATCCACTGGATATGGACGAGTTTCTGTTCCTTATGCAGATAAAACTGTTACTGAAATCACTTGCCATGCAAAAGGTGTCCAAGTTATGCATAATTTAAAATCATGTACAATAATTGATGTAGGCGGACAAGATACCAAAATTATATCCATTAAAGATGGTAACGTTGATGATTTTACTATGAATGATAAATGTTCTGCAGGAACCGGAAAATTTTTAGAAATAATGTGCAACCGTCTTGGTCTTACTATTGATGAACTTTTTACATTTGCAAATAAAGGTAAAGTACTTCAAATAAGTTCTATGTGCACTGTTTTCGCAGAATCTGAAATAATAGGACTTATGGGAGACGGTAATAAACGTGAAGACATTGCTGCTGGTGTTGTGGATTCAGTAGCAACTAAAGTAAAACAGTTAGCAACACGTCATGGACTTAGGAATAATGTAATTTTAACCGGGGGATTAAGTATCAATCCAATTTTCATTAAGATATTATCAGAACATTTAGGGCAACCTATAATAGCTCATGAAAAAGGTCGGTTTGCTGGTGCAATTGGTGCAGCAGTTATTGCACAAAAATGATTCGTATATAACACATATATAATATTCGCAATTGAATTAATACTAGGTAAAAAATCTGATAATTTAATGCAAAATCAATTATCAGATTTTTTATGCAAATTGTAATTCACCCAATCTTTATAATTAGGTTCATAATAATTTCTTTTTATTTAATGTATTAATAGCATCATCATATCCCTTATTCAACATCCAATTAATTCTTTCACTGGTTGCTTCTAATGAACTAGAAAGAAATTCATGGGGTGCAATATCAATTATGTTTATATTATCATATGCTTTAAAATCATACTCATCATTTCTTAACCTTACTGTTATTATATTCTTATATCCTAATTCAACAAGCATGTTAATGGGTAATCGATTAAATACACCTCCATCAATATAATTTTTTCCATTTATAAGTCTAGGTGTAAATACAGGTAGATTACAACTTGCAAAAATATATTCATAAAGTAACCCTTTTGGTATATTTTCAATAAATAAATTTAATGGTTTTTCATCTGTAAGACAATATGTTGTAAGACCATATTTAATTTTTGATTTTCTAATACCATCTTCATCAATTATTTTTTTAAGAATTTCAATAAAATTATCTGGATTAACCCCTTTTAAATCGTAATATTCATTTTTAAATTCTTTTATATTAGGAATAATTTCATTTAATTTAAATGATATGGACTTTTGTTCTTTTTTTGCTTCATCTTTAAGAGAAAAATTAAAATTCCTCCATCCTTCATAATAATTTTCATAATCTTTTAGTACATATGCAGCTGCATTTAAGGCTCCAATAGAAGTACCAACAACGCAATCATATTGAATATTTAACTCTATAATTGCTTTTAGTACCCCTATTTGATATGCCCCTTTTGCTCCTCCGCCTTCTAATGCAATACCTGTCTTTTGTAAATTATTCATTTTTTTCTCCTCGCTTATTTACTAGATTACTCAGTAGGGATACAAATTTTAGTTCCAATAATGATGAAATTTGCAGGTCTTAAATTAGGGTTAGCTATTAATAAAGCCGAAGGAGTCACGTTATATGCTTGTGCTACAGTAGCTAAACTATCATTTGCTTTAATAATATATTCTCCGCTGTCGGGACCACACTCCTGATATGAAATAGGAGGTATGCATATTTCAGTCCCAGGAACTAAAATGTTAGGATTAAATCCAGGGTTTGTATTAAGAAGTTCATTTATACTTGTATTGTATCTAATAAGTATATTGCTAAGTGTTTCTCCTGATTCTATTGTATGAACTACACCGAAAGGACAGAAAGAAGGTACATTTGGTATACATACTTCCTGACCAACTTTAAGGTCATAAGGATTAGCATCTGGATTAGCTTCAATTATTGAATTCAATGGAACACTATATCTTTGAGCTAACTTATAAAAACTATCTCCTTCCATAATTGTATATAGGCTTCCATTAATGCATGGTGGCCTCTCGGGAACTTTTGGTACACATAGTTGCATGCCTTCAGTCAATGTTCTAAGCCTTAATGTTGGATTTAATTCAATTAATCCAATTAAGGTAATCCCATATCTCTTAGCGATAGAATTTAATGTATCGCCTGGTTGTACTGTATAAGGCATAGTAAATCTATTTGGGCATGGATTTGTATTATTGATCATTTAATCACCTCATAAATAAAATTTGTTATTGTATAATATTCATGAAGTAATGAAAGTTTCCTATGATTTAAACTTATCTCTTTCTCTTACAGCTATTTTGTCACATCGTTCATTATACTCATGCCCATTATGACCTAATATATGTACAAACTTTACCTTATGCTTATTTGCGGCTTCCAATAATCTTATCCACAATTCTTTATTAAGCACTGGTTTGCCATCCGATTTTTTCCAACTTTTCTTTTGCCAAGATTCGATCCATTTTTTATTAAATGCATCAGTTACATATTTTGAATCCGTTGTAATCGTTACTTCACATGGTTCCTTTAAAGCTTCAAGGCCCGTGATAACCCCCATAAGTTCCATTCTGTTATTTGTAGTGTTTTCTTCTCCACCAAAAAGTTCCAATTCATATCCATTATACTCTAATATAACTCCATATCCCCCTGGGCCTGGGTTACCACTACAAGCTCCATCTGAGTAAATGTTAACCTTTTTCATATTTAATAGTAACTCCCTTTATTTTATTAACATAACTCTTAATATACCTGGATGATGTTCAATTTCTTTAATTTGTTCTTCACTAAATTCACCTATAACATCTATGATGTTACATGCATAATCACCCTTACTTTTATTAACCATCCCAATGATATTTATATTGTGTTTTGATAGACCTGAAGCTAATATACCTATCATATTTGGTATGTTTTTATTTAATACTACTATTCTCTGAGTACCTGGATTTCTATCCATTGAGCAATCAGGAAAATTAACAGAATTATGAATGTTTCCTTTTTCAAGATATTCTGTTAATTCAGTAACTGCCATTTCGGCACAATTCCCTTCTGCTTCAGGTGTTGAGCCTCCAAGATGAGGTGTACAAATTACATTTCTTGCATTAAGTAGTTTCTCATTTGGAAGATCGCATATAAAGTGTGCAACTTTACCTTCTTCTAGTGCTTCTATTATATCATCTTCATTAACAATGCCTGCCCTTGCAAGGTTTAATATTCGTACTCCATCTTTCATTATTTTAATATTATCTTTGTTAATATAGTTTTTCGTTTCCTCATTGTATGGAACATGTAATGTAATATAATCACTTCTTCTATATAATTCATTTACATCGTCAGAATATTGTACATCCCATGACAATGCTAATGCATTTTTCATTGATATATATGGATCATAACCGATTACCTCCATTCCAAATTTAATTCCCATATTTGCTACTAAATGGCCTACATTACCCATACCTATTACACCTAAGGTTTTTCCTTTTAATTCAGGGCCAACAAATTGAGATTTTCCTCTTTCAACAGCATCTACAACATTACTAGTTAAAGATTTAGTCCAATTAATACTTTCAGCAATTCTTCTTGAACTCATTATTAGAGACATAAAAGTAAGTTCACATACTGCATTTGAATTCCCACCTGGTGAATTAAACACAACTATACCTTCTTCTGCACATCTTTCTATAGGAATATTATTTACTCCAGCACCAGATCTGGCAATTGCTTTTAATTGTTTAGAAAATTTCAAATTATGTATATCCATACTACGCATTATAATTCCATCTACATCAGTTGTTTCCTCTTCAATAATAATATATTTTTCATTGGACATTATATTAAGACTCTCTTGTGGAATTTTATTAAACAGTGCAATTTTGTACATTTTGAACCTCCTGATACGTAAATTTAAATTTTAGTATACAACTAAATTTGTATAAAATCAAGAGTAAATTTATTAATATTAAGGTATGAAAACACATAAAGAACATGAGGTGTAAAAAAAATACTGAATGCTCTAATACTAGGGCATTCAGTATAATAAGTAAGACTATCTGCAGCATCCTCTACCAAAAAAATTATCGAACCCACCACAGAAACAGAAAAAGATAATAATTAGAATAATCCAAAACCATAAATTATTATCACAACCACAATCATCAAAGTGACCACAACCTGTTGCTTTTATGTCTGACATATATTTCACCCCTTTTATTTTATGATATAATATATGCCCTTAATAAAATAATGTGATTCCCTTAAATTATCTCTAAGGTAGAATATGCTTTTTCAACTAATCCTTCTATATCTAAATTACTTTCAGATTTCAATATTGATTGAAGCTTCGGCTTGATAACAGGATTTTTTGGTGCAAAAACACTACAACAATCATCATAGGGTAATATAGAAGTATCATAAGTTCCTATTTGTCTTGCTATATCAATAATCTCTGTTTTATCCATACCAATCACTGGTTTAAGAATAGGTATATTAATTGCATTTTCTATAACTGCCATGGACTTCATAGTTTGGCTCGCTACTTGACCTAAACTTTCTCCAGTTATTAACATATCAATTCCTTGTTCTAATGCTATTTTTTCAGCAATTCTCATCATAAACCTTCTGGCTAAAATTGTAGTTTCATCTTCTCTGCAATGCTGTTTTATAGCTTTGTGAACATCTAAAATATTTATACTGTATAATTTTATTTTTCCACAATATTCTTCAAGCTTCTCTGCTAGTTCTTTTACTTTTTCATTTGCTCTTTCACTTGTAAAAGGATATGTGTGAAAATAAAGAGCATCTATTTCCACACCTCTTTTTGCAATCATATATCCAGCTACTGGACTATCAATTCCACCAGATAAAAGTAATAAAGCACGTCCATTTGTCCCTCTAGGAAGTCCACCTACCGTTTTAATTTTTTCAGAAGAAATATATGCATAATGTTTAATGTCAATATAAATATGTATATCTGGATTATGAACATCTACATTTACATTTGGAAATGCTTCTAATATTACCCCTCCCATGATTGCGCTAAAATCCATAGATTTATATGGAAATGTTTTATCGCTTCTGCGAGTATTTATTTTAAAAGTTTTAATTTCTTGATTATTAGATAAAAATTTAAATAATTCTATTGTTTTTTCCTTTATTAATTCTATATCCTTATCAACCTTTATGGATGGACTAATTAAAACTATTCCAAAAACCTTTTTAACTTTTTCTATGATATTATCCATATCATTCTCATGCATTGTTTCAATAAATACCTTGCCTAAATCCTTATATATTTTTACATCTTTAAAACCTTTAAGTGAAAATCTTATTTGTTCAATTAGTTTTTGCTCAAAAGAACCTCTGTTTTTGCCTTTTAAAAATATTTCTCCATAACTTACTGCTAACAAATTATACATATTTTATCCTTTCAAATTTATTTCATTATATCTCTAATTTCATTTACACATTCTTTTATATTTTTAACTACATATTCAATTTCTTCAAAATTATTAAAATAACCAAAGCTCATTCTTATGGTGCCATTAATATAATCTCTTTCTAAATTTATTGCATTTAATACTCTATTATCATTTTTAGCCTTTGATGAACAGGCTGCCCCTGTTGAAACATAAATTTCTTTTTGTTCTAAATAATGCACCAATACCTCACCTTTAACATTTTTAAATGATACGCTTAAGATGTGGGGTGCCCCCAAATTAGTTAAATCACTATTAATTTTAATATCGTCAATTTCTTCTAACAATCTGTTTCCATATTGTTTTTTTAATTCATAAAGTTTATCATTTTCTTCTTTGAAATTATTATACAATAACTCACTAGCCTTTCCAAAGCCAACAATTCCAGGAGTATTTTCAGTTCCAGGACGAAGACCTTTTTCTTGGTGTCCTCCAAATATTATTGAATTTATTTTATTACCCTGTTTTATATACAATCCTCCTACACCTTTTGGACCATGAATTTTGTGACTGCTGAAAGAAATAGTATCTACATCTATCTTATTTACATCTATTCTAATTTTTCCAAAAGCTTGTATTGCATCTATATGAATTTTTGTTTTATTATTCTTCTTTTTTACTATTTTTATAATATCTTCTAAATCCTGAACAGTTCCTATTTCATTATTTACATATATAATTGATATAAGTAAAGTATTGTCATCGATTTGATTTATAAGTTGTGACTTATCAATGTATCCATTTTCATCTGTATCTAAATACCTAACATCTATCTTTCCCTCGAAATGCCTAAATACATTATATACAGATGGATGTTCGATTTTTGTAGTAACTATATTCTTTTTATCTTCATAATTAATAGAAGACAGATGACCTATTAATGCAATGTTATTACTTTCAGTTCCTCCACTTGTAAAAAATATTTCTTCTGGCTTAGCATTTATTACTTTAGCCGTTAATTTTCTTGCTACATTAATTTTCTTTTCAATTTCCAGTCCTTTTCTATGGAGGGATGAAGGATTGCCATAATCATTTACATAAACATCTATTAATTCATCCAACACCTCTGGTTTAATTTTAGTAGTTGCGCTATTATCTAAATATACTTCCATAAATTTCTTCCTCATTTTCTTTTAAAATAACATATAAATCGACAAAAAAAGCTTGCAAATATAGGTACTATTTGCTATAATAATGCTTGGTTATCCCCCCCGATAACCAATATATATTCCCAATACCCCTTTTATGCATATTAATGCTTCACAATTATGGCCCCGAGGCCATTTTTGTGTTTTTGAAGCCTAACACCATTTTTCAGAGTGTTTTATCAATAGTGTTAGGGCTCACGCAATGAGATACTATTCAACTATTTCTTTTGCCATCTCACCCAAATACAATTCAGATATTTTAACAACCGTTTTGTTCTCTGATGAATTATACTTAATATCATCTAACATTTTAATTGGGAGAACATTGTTTGATGTTCCTGTAATAAATGCCCCGTCAAAAGATTTAAGTTCATTATAAAGAATATTTCTCTTTTCTACTTTAATTCCATTATTTTCACACAATTCAATTACTTTTCCTCTTGTGACACCTAATAATACAGCGCTGTCAAGAGATGTAATTAAAGTATTTCCTTTTACGAAAAATACATTTGATTTGCTTCCCTCACTTATTGTATCATCATCATTAACCAATATTGCTTCAAAAGCATTTTTCTCGTATAATAATTTATCTATACTATCTCTAAAATTAGATTCAAATTGTTTTACATTTGGATTCTTTCTGTGCTTTTTAACAGTAACAACATATATACCTTCTTTAAATTTTTCCTCTGAAGGGTAATGACTTTCTATAAAATACATTAAAATAATAGGCTTCTCTTTAATATAAAAAGATACTCTAACATTACAATTTTCTAAATCATTTTCACCTATAAGAATATTAATGTGATTTTTAAATTCACCGTAATTCATCTTTTCATCTAAACCAGTAAGTTCAATACTTTTATTCATTCTATCGAAATGTTCTTTTAAAAATATTGGTTTTCTCTTTATAACTCTAATAACTTCATAGATTTTGGCATTATCTTCCTCTAATAAATCATACATACTTTTTTTTGATACAATTTTCCCATTGCAAATATTTTTTTCTGATACAATATTAATCATTTAATTCATCCTTCCTTCCAAAATATTTGATTATTACTTTGAATACCAGTTATATTATAAATCTTTTTATAATTTTTCCAATGTTCTGGAAATAATTTAATATACGAATACTCACATAACCTAGAATCAATTAACAATAAAATACCCTTATCATTTTCCGTTCGTATTACTCTTCCTGCTGATTGAAGAATTTTATTGAATCCTGGATACTTGTAAGCAAAATCATACCCTCTATTAAATTTATCATTAAAAAAATCTCTAATAATATTTCTTTCAAAGGATATTTGTGGTATACCAGTACCTATTATAACCGCACCTATTAATTTTTCAAGGGGTAAATCTATACCTTCAGAAAAAATTCCACCAACTACAGTGAAAAGTACTACATTCCTATTTTCATGAAATTTTTCGATTATTTCTTCTTGCTCTTCCTCAGATAAGTTTTGGCTTTGAATAATTAAGTTTTCAGTAGAATATAAGTCCTTGTAAATATCATAAACCTTATTCATAAAATTATATGAAGGGAAAAAAACCATGTAATTTCCCACTTTTTCAGATACAGCTTTATTAATATACTCACATGCTTTATTAATATTTAAATCTCTTACAGCATATTTCATTGATATATCAGCTGTAATCATAATGTTTAAATTATTGTTATCAAAAGGTGAATTAAGTTTTAAAATATAATCATCCTCATCTCCACCTAGCAAATATCTGAAATATTTTAATGGAGTTAAAGTTGCTGAAAAAAATATAGAAGAACATGCTTGCTTTTCTATTTCCTTTAAAATTGAGGAAGGATCGATTAAAAAAATTTTAACTATTGTTTTTCCGCTTATAAAATCTATATAGAAACAAAAGTTATCATCAGCAATTTCATAAATTTTAATGAAAAACATACTTTTAAAATATAAATCTAATAATTCATCTGGTATATTCTTTTGTTTAATATCATTAACATATATTTCGCATTCTGCAATAAACCTACGCAATGCATTAACTAAATCTGATGGCAGACTTTCCATAATACCAGTTGTTTCTTCCATATCTTTCTTAATTTTAATGAATGCTTTATTAATTGACTTTAATTCCTTATTTATTTTTTTATTAACATCCTTCATTATTTTTTGTACATTTAAATATTCCTCTTTAACTATTTCTGGAGAATACATATTTCTGGCTCTATCTTCTAAATTATGAGCTTCGTCAATCAATAAAATATCATTAGTATTTTTTAAAGCATCCTCTCTATGAAAAGATACCCTTGGGTCAAAATAATAATTGTAATCACATATTACAACATCTGACATATAGCTTAAATCCAAACTAAACTCAAAGGGACATAATTCATTTGCTTTACATATATTTTCTATATATTCTCTGTCAAATAAACAATCATTTTTTATTGTATTTATCAAAACAAAATTTAATTTATCATAATAACCCCTGGCATAAGGACATGATTCAGAGTCACAATCTAATTTATCTTGAAAGCATATTTTTTCTTTTGCTGTAATAACAGTTGTTTTTAATTTTAAGCCTTTTTCTGTCATTAATTTCATGGTATCAAATGCAATATTTTTTGTGGAAGATTTAGCCGTTAAGTAATATATTTTAGAATTATTCTTAATATTCATTGATTTTATCGCTGGAAATAACACAGAAATAGTTTTACCCACTCCAGTAGGAGCTTGAGCAAATAATTTTTTACCAGATTTAATTGTTTTATAAACTGCAACAGAAAAATCTCTTTGACCTTGTCTATAATTATCGAAGGGAAATTGCAAATTATTAATTGTTTCGGTTCTAATTTTATGTAAATTAATCACAGTTTCTGCCCAATCAATATAACGATTAATTAAATCATAAAAAAAACTTTCTAATTCTTTAAAACTATACTTGTTAGTGAAAACTTTTGTTATTTTAGAATCTAAATTATAATATCTTAACTGTACAAATATTTCTTCAAGTTCATTTTGTAAAGAATATATGTATGCATAGCATTTAACCTGTCCTATGTGAGCTAAATTGTATTTTTCATCTATCATATCTAAATCTATATATGTGGATTTTATCTCATCAACTATTACATGGCCTTCTTCTAAAATAATTCCATCTGCACGTCCTTCAATATTAAACTTGATATTTTTATACTCAAAATCATGCTTTAAAAAATATTCTTTCTCATAATTGTTTCCCATTTTGGATTGCAATAATTTGTGAGCTCTTATTCCTTCCATCGCCCTATCAGCATTCATTACTTTTGAGTTTAAATCTCCGCTTTTATATACAAATTCTACTAGTTCTCTTACTGATAGTTTAATGTTGTCCATTTTTACCTCTAATTAATTTTTTGCTATTTTTTCTGCTCCTTACGTCGCAAAAAATGGGAACTCTTTGCGTTTGACCTACCATCCATTTCTTTTGCTCCTATCGTCGCAAGAAATGGGGTTAGGTCATAAAAAAATAAACACTCTCTTACAGTGTCTATTATATCAAATGTTATATAATAATAAAACTTTTATTTTAAATATTGAACGCACTTAACGGTATTTCCGCATATTGTAAACTCATCTGATAAACCTTCAACAAGCATTAAACCTCTACCTGTATCATCAAAGTCATATTCCCCAAATGTTTTATGTTTAAATTTTATGCCTGAACCTTCATCAGAAACCTCAATAATAAGAGAATTATTATTTATATGTACACAAATATTGAGAAGTTTCGACATATCTCCAAGATTACCATGCTTAACTCCATTGATAATAAGCTCACTTAATATTAATTTTGTATTAAAAAAAGCATTATGATTTAAATTCTCTTGTAAATTTGACAAAATATCATCAACTACATATTTAACTTGGCTAATGTCACTTTTGATTTTCCTTTGAATTTTATAAGCCATAACCACAATCAGCCTCCCTTAGCACAAATAATATACCCATTTATATAAGATTTAATCACATAGTAATTAAATTCACTAAAGGAAAAATATTTATTCTTTGTCTAAATCTAAAATATTTTCAAACAAGGTCCAAACTTCTTCAACACCGGCTTTTGATGAGGCGGAAAAAGGTATTATAAAATTACTATCCTTGATATCTAAACATTTTTTAATTGCAGCAACACTTTTAATTTGCTGTGATCTTGACAACTTATCTGCCTTGGTTGCTATTACATAGCCTGTATAATTATAGCTTTTAATCCATTCATACATTTGCCGATCATTTACACTAGGTTCATGTCTTATATCAACTAACAATACTACTTCCTTAAGCTGATTTCTGCTTTTTAAATAAGTTTCTATCATTACTCCCCATTTGTCTTTTTCCTGTTTAGATACTTTTGCATATCCATATCCAGGCAAGTCAACAAAATTAAAATCATCATTTATATTATAAAAATTAATAGTTTGAGTTTTGCCAGGCTGTGAGCTTGTTCTTGCAAGCTTTCTTCTGTTGAGCAATGCATTAATCATAGAAGATTTTCCTACATTAGACTTACCAGAAAAGGCTATTTCAGGCACAACTGTATCTGGGTATTGCTCTTTTTTAACAGCACTAATTAACATTTCCGCTTTTCTTATTATCATAATTTCTCCTTTAAGCAGTTGGCGAGCAATGGATTAGCATTGATAATTTAATCTTATCAACTTATTGTATATTATCTTATTTTACCAATTCTGCATTAATAAAAATCCTGCATCCTTGCACTCTGCATTATCTGCATTCATTCCCATTGCACATCAATCGCTCACCTATTGCTTCTCAATCGCTTTTCAATGCTCCACTATTATTAGCTTACCATTGCTTCTTTTATCACTTGATCTATTGTATCCACATAAACTATTTGTAGCTTTTTAATTATTTTAGAATCTATTTTTGAAACTTCACTTTTATTTTTAGAACAAAGTATTACTTTCTTAATACCAGCTCTATTAGCAGCAAGGAGTTTTTCCTTTAATCCTCCAATTGGTAGTACTCTCCCAGTAATAGTAATTTCTCCAGTCATTGCAACATCTTTTCTAACTGGTCTTTTTGTAAGAGCTGATATTACCGCAGTAGCCATAGTTATGCCTGCAGAAGGACCATCTTTTGGTATCGCCCCTTCAGGCACATGTATGTGAATATCTATTTCTTTAAAAATTTTATCATCAATATCATATATTTCATTGTTAGCTTTAATATAACTTAATGCAGCCATAGCTGATTCCTTCATAACATCACCAAGTTGTCCTGTCAACTGTAACTTTCCTTCACCCTTCATTGTATTAACCTCTATAAACAGGGTTTCTCCACCTACAGATGTCCATGCAAGCCCAGTAACTACTCCAATTTGATCTTGCTCATAAGCTGTTTCATAACTATATTTTGGTATACCTAAAAATTTTACAACATTATTATTATTTATAGTTATAGATTTTTTATTGTTTTCAACTATTTGCACTGCTGCTTTTCTAACTAATTTACCTATGTTTCTTTCTAAATTTCTAACGCCTGATTCTCTAGTATATCTTTGTAAAATTTCTTTTATTGCATTATTTGATATTTTTACTTGTTTTTCTTTTAACCCATGTTCAGCAATTTGCTTTTTAATTAAATATTTATGTGCTATATTGCTTTTTTCCTCATCAGTATATCCAGATAATTCTATAACTTCCATTCTATCTAATAAAGGTCCTGGAATAGTAGATGTAGTATTAGCAGTTGTAATAAACATAACATGCTCTAAACTAAATGGAACTTCTAAATAATGATCCGTGAAAGTATTATTTTGTTCAGGATCTAATGCTTCGAGAAGTGCTGAAGCTGGATCGCCTCTAAAATCGCTAGCAAGCTTATCTATTTCATCAAGTAAAAATACTGGATTATTATATTTAATCTTTGCCATTGAAGACATTATTCTGCCTGGGATAGCTCCAATATAAGTTCTTCTATGTCCTCTAATTTCAGCTTCATCTCTAACACCACCTAATGAGATACGAACGAATTTTCTGTTCATAGCTCTTGCAATAGATTTAGCAATAGATGTTTTTCCTACTCCTGGTGGTCCAACAAAACAAAGTATTGGGCCTTTCATGTTTTTATTAATATGTTTTACCGCTAAATACTCTAATATTCTTTCTTTAATATCTTCTAGTCCATAATGATCTTCATTTAATATTTCTCTAGCTTTTTTTAAGTCAGTATTATCCTTTGTCTTTTTATCCCACGGCAAATCTAAAAGCCAATCAACATATGTTTTTATTACACCAGAGTCTGGAGAAGCAGGCGAAATTTTTAGAAGCCTCATTATTTCCTTTTCAGCTTTTTCTCTAACTTCTTTTGGCATTTTTGCAGAAGATATTTTTTCCATATATTCTTCAACTTCTAACTCAACACTTTCATCTTCACCAAGCTCTTTTTGAATTGCCTTCATTTGCTCTTTTAAATAATAATCACGTTGAAATTCACTTACCTGTTTTTTTACCTGTTCACTAATTTCATCTTCTATTTGCATTACCTTTATTTCTTTTGCAATATAATTATTCAGTTTTTCTAACCTGTCATATGGTTCAAAAATTTCTAATAGTTCTTGTTTTTGTTCAGGTTTTAAATAAATATAAGAAGCCAATACATCAGCTAACTTATCTGGATTTTTTATTCCTTTTAATGATAATACTGCATCTGGGGCAACTTTATTATAAATAGAAGCATAATCTTCAAAAATATCTAATGAAAATCTAATAATTGCCTCTAGTTCTTCTTTTATAGGCAAATTAAAGTCATAAGTATATTCATCTACTAATATTTCAAAATATGGTTCTGATTGCGTAATTTCGACGATTTTTGCTCTATTTAAGCCTTCCACTAAAACTCTGATATTATCACCAGGCATTTTAATCATTTGCTTAATTTTACACACTACACCAATATTATAAAAATCATCTTCCTTTGGTGAATCAATATCAGGTTCTTTTTGAACTGTAAGAAAAATATTTGAATCTTCAAGCATTGCCTCTTCTAGTGCATTGATAGATTTTTCCCTTCCAATATCAAAATGTAATACCATATTAGGGAAAATACCAATTCCGCGAATAGGAATCAATGGCAAACTTTTTCTTTCTACATTGTAATTTTGAATCATTTTTTCTCCTTTACTCAAGGTATATTGAAAAACTGCCTACTTAAAGGCAGGCAGTTTATGATGCATTTTCTTCTTTATTAGCTAATGTTTTTTTTGTTAAAACTAATTTCGGTTCACTATTATTAATAATTGTATCTTTAGTAATTACACACTTTTTAATATCATTTCTAGAAGGTATTTCATACATAACATCTGTCATGGTACTTTCAAGTATACCTCTAAGACCTCTTGCTCCAGTATTAACTTCTAATGCCTTTTTAGCAACTTCTTCTAATGCTTCGTTTTCTATTTCTAATTCAACATTATCCATTTTAAACAACTCTTTATACTGTTTAACTAAAGCATTTTTAGGTTCTGTTAATATTGAAACTAAAGCTTCTTTATCTAATTTTTCCAGTGAAACTATAATTGGTAATCTTCCAATAAATTCAGGTATCAATCCAAATTTTAATAGATCATTAGATTGAACTTGTTTAAGTAAAGCATCAATATCTTTATCAACATTATCTGAAATATCAGCACCAAATCCTATACTTTTTTTACCAATTCTTTTTTGAATTATTTTTTCTATACCATCAAAAGCACCGCCGAGAATAAATAAAATATTTGTTGTGTCTATCTGAATAAATTCTTGATGAGGATGCTTCCTTCCACCTTGAGGTGGAACATTAGCAATTGTTCCTTCGAGAATTTTCAGCAGTGCTTGTTGTACACCTTCACCACTAACATCTCTTGTAATTGAAGGATTGTCAGATCTACGAGATATTTTATCTATTTCATCGATGTAAATTATACCTTTTTCAGCTCTTTCTATTTCAAAATCAGCTGCTTGTAAAAGTTTTAATAAAATATTTTCTACATCTTCCCCAACATATCCTGCTTCAGTAAGTGATGTTGCATCAGCAATTGCAAATGGTACATTTAATAATTTAGCTAAAGTTTGTGCAAGATAAGTTTTACCACTACCAGTTGGTCCTAATAATAGTATGTTGCTTTTTTGAATGTCTACTCCATCACTTTTAGATTTGTAATTTATTCTTTTATAATGATTGTATACGGCTACAGCTAATGCTTTTTTAGCTTCATCTTGCTTAATTACATATTCATCAAGTTTCTCTTTTATTTCCTTTGGCTTTGGAAGCTCAGAAAAATCATAATCTTCATACATGTCAATGTCATCATCAACAATATTATGACATAAATCAATACATTCATCGCAAATATATACATCAGGACCTGCTATTAGTCTTCTAACTTGTTCCTGGGATTTTCCACAAAAAGAGCACTTGATTTGCTTATCATTATTTTTAGCCATTACAACACTCCTTTAATTCTTATTTTCTTTTTTCAATAATATCATCAATTATACCATATGCTTTAGCTTCCTGCGATGTCATAAAATTATCCCTATCAGTATCTTTTTCAACTTTGTTTAATGGTTGACCAGTTCTTTCACTAATAATATTATTTAAATTTTCTCTTATTTTTATAATTCTGTCAGCATGTATTTTAATATCTGATGCTTGACCTTTCATTCCACCAAGTGGTTGATGTATCATTATTTCAGAACTTGGAAGCGCAAACCTTTTGCCTTTTGCTCCTGATAATAGCAAAAATGCTCCCATACTTGCTGCCATTCCAACACATATTGTTGAAACATCAGGTTTAATATATTGCATAGTATCATATATTGCCATTCCTGCAGTTATAGACCCTCCAGGGCTATTTATATATAATTGTATATCCTTATCTGGATCTTCAGATTCCAAAAATAACAACTGTGCAACTATAACACTTGCAGTTGCATCATTAACTTCATCACTTAATATTATTATTCTATCTTTTAGTAATCTAGAATATATATCATAAGATCTTTCGCCTCTACCAGTTTGTTCTACTACATAAGGTATCAATGCCATAACAATTCCTCCTATTTATTATTTATAAATATATTTTATCCTATTATCTTAATATAGTCTTAATTTTATTCGGGTTTTACATCTTCTTGTTCTATTTTTTCTTCTTCAGTCACTTCTTCAGTCACTTCTTCAGACACTTCTTCTTCTACTTTATCTGCAAGAATAGCATTTTCTACTAGCATTTCTATTGCTTTATTTTTCTGAATTGTTTCTTGTATATAATTTTTACTAGACTCTAATATACTCTTTTTAAAATTTTCTTTTTTATCTTCTTCAACATTATATGAAGCAACTAATTTTTCAGCTTCATCATTTAGTTCTTCTTCAGTAGCTTCTATTTTTTCTTTTTCTATAATAGCTTTAAGTACTAAATCAGCCTTTACATTAAATTCTGCCTGTTCTCTTGCACTTTGCTTATATTGTTCAACAAATGATTTAATTAAATCTTCAACTTCCTTACCAGCAAATCCTTGATTACGGAATTGTTGTTCGTAATTTCTTGCTAAATATTCTATTTCTCTATCAATTAAAACCTCTGGGATTTCTACATTAGCATTCTTAACTACTTTTGTGATAATATTATTGTCATTAGTTATTTTAGCACTATCAATAGCCTTTTGTTCAAGAGATTTTCTTGTATCAGCTTTTAATTCTTCTAATGTATCAAATTCACTTACATCTTTAGCAAATTCATCATCAATTTCAGGAAGTTCTTTTGCTTTAATTTCA
Organism: Tissierellia bacterium; assembly: GCA_028709465.1. Taxonomy (GTDB): domain Bacteria; phylum Bacillota; class Clostridia; order Tissierellales; family Sedimentibacteraceae; genus Sedimentibacter. The sequence goes on from JAQVWY010000011.1 coordinate 20,195, forward strand.
TGAATTTTAACTTTAAATATAGCTTCCTTGCCTTTTAAATTTTCAGCATGATATTCTTCTGGGAAAGTTACATTTATTTCAACTTCTTCATCTTTATTTTTTCCAACTAATTGTTCTTCAAAGCCTGGAATAAAAGAATTAGAACCAATTTCTAATGCTTGGTTTTCTGCTGTTCCACCTTCAAATTGTTCTTCTCCTACAAATCCTGCATAATCAATAGTCAACGTATCTCCATTTTGTACTGGTCTATCTGTAACTTCAATTATTCTTGCATTTTGTTCTTGAATTCTTTCTAATTCCTTTTGTACATCATCATCTGTTACCTTAATTTCAAATCTTTCCACTTCAACGCCTTTGTATTCTCCTAATTCAACTTCAGGCATTACCTGTACATCTGCTGACATAACTATATCTTCGCCCTCTTCAAATTTTACAATACTTAATTTTGGGCTATCTATTACATCAAGATTATTTTCCTTCACTGCTATTGGATATGCTTCATTCACTGCAATATCTAAGGCATCTTCATTAAATATTCCCTTTCCATATTTTCTTTCAATAATATGCTTTGGCGCTTTACCTTTTCTAAATCCTTGTACAGCTATTTTATCTTTTAATTTTAAATACGCCTCATTTACAGCCTTTTCAAAATTTTCTTTAGAAATTGTAAATTCAAGTGTAACTATATTTTTTTCCTTTTTTATAATCGTAGAACCCATTTTTTCCTCCTATAGTTCATAACTAGTTTATGTATGTTAGTCAAATTGTTTCTTTTATATAGACGCGTAATTAACCATTTTATTATATCATAATGATTTTGAAAATCAATCTTTAATTCCAAATTTCTGTATAAATTCTGTATTTTTTTATAAATCTCCTTTAAAATCAAACTTTATACTCATAAATCGAACAATTCATAATCATATTTTCATTATTTACAAGGAATTTCTTCCTATTTTTTAAATATACCATACCTGCCTTCTCCATAACTCTTCCTGATGCTATATTTCTAACATCATAAATAGCATGGATTTTCTGAAAACCTACTTCTTTAACTAAATAGTCTAAAACTCTAATTAAAACTTCTGTAGCTATACCATTATTCCAATACTTACTAGCGATAGTATACCCTATTTCACAATATCTACTTCTATTTTTAATATTTGAAACAGATATTGAACCTATTACTTCTTTTGTTTCCTTATTAGTGATAGCCCAATTATAATAGTTAAGTTTATCATAATTCTTTATCCATTCCATTAGATACTCTTTAGTTTCTTTTATGCTTGAATGAACATTCCATGCATTATAACGGGCAGCTTCTTTACAGCTAGCCCAATTATCAAATATATAATTAACATCATTATCTTCAAATTTTCTAAGTAAAAATCTATTTGTATATAAATTTATCGTACCTTTATGATTTATATGATTTTTATTTATTATAAAAAACGCCATTAAATTTCTCCGCTATTTGTAAAAAATTATCTATAATCTTTAATCTTTAATCTATATTTATATTATACTATTTTTAGATAAATTTGCATAGAATTTTTACATAATTATTAATGTAATTTTAATAAATCTATTATATAATTACTTTATCTTTTAAGAAAATTTTTATATGACAAAATATGTAAAAGATAAAACAGGAGGTAATCTATGTATAAAGATAATTATTCTGTAGATGTTATGAATAATATGGAAAAAAAAGACAAGAAATTTATACCAACTATTGATTCTGTATTAAAAAGAAAGCCTATTCAAATGCCAAAGGAAATATACAATGCTAGCGGTATAAATATTTTTAATAAGAGAATAAAATCTTTAATTTTTTCAACTGACTTAGCTATAATTAAAAATAACAATGCAGATGGTGTAATTGCGGTATATCCTTTTACTCCTCAAATAGTTATTAATCAAGCAATAATAGAGGTATCTCCTACGCCAGTTTTCTGCGGTGTTGGCGGCGGTATCACTACAGGACAAAGGTCTATTGATATTGCTATAAACGCAGAATTATATGGAGCATATGGAGTTGTAATGAATGCACCGACTCCTAATGACCTTATAGCAGAAATGAGAGAAAAAATCGATATTCCAATTATTATTACAATAGTGTCAGAAAAAGAAGATTTTGAATCAAGAATAAAAGCAGGGGTTTCAATTTTCAATGTATCGGGAGGGGATAAAACTGCCGAAATTGTAAAGGAAATAAGGGGTAGGCATCCACAGTTCCCAATAATTGCAACTGGCGGACCTACTTCAGAAGACATTCTTAAAACTATTAATGCTGGAGCTAATACTATAACAATTACGCCTCCAACAACTGGAGAGTTATTTTCAGCGATAATGGACAACTATAGAGCAAAAATGTAAATAAATGAAAAGAATGCACGACTTGTCATCTGAACTGTAGGTGAAGAATCTCCCCTAATGGGATCCTTCACTTACGTTCAGGATAACAAATTAATTACATCTTTCTAAGTACTTCTCTGTTTTCTTCTATTATATTATTTATATCTCGAATTTTATCCTGCAATTTTGATAGTATTTCATCACTGTAATTGTATGCTCCCTCTTTCATTGCATTAGCCTTAGCATCAGCTTCTTGCAACAACGCATTGGCATTTTGTTTAGCAAGGCGAGTTATTTCACTTTCTTCAATAAGTATTCTTTGCTGTTCTTTAACCTTTTGTATTAATTCTTCAGCTTCATTTTGAGCTTCAGTCAATATTCTTTGTCTTTCTTTAGCCACCCATGATGCCCTATTAATTTCATCAGGTAGCTTTAATCTAATATCATTTATTACCTCTAATATTTCTTCTTTATCAATCATAATTTTATTAGACAGCGGTAGTTTTGAAGCATCTTCAATAATATCTTCAATTTTTTCCAAAAGATTTAACACATCCATTTTACAACCTCCCTAGTTTCTTTAGAATAGCTTGTTCAACATTTTTCGGAACTAAATCACTAAATTCTCCACCAAATTCAGCAACTTCTTTTACTATGCTTGAGCTTATAAATGAGTATTCCGGAGATGCAACTAAAAAAAACGTTTCTAGTTCATTATACAAATGCCTGTTAATTGAGGAAACACTCAATTCATATTCATAATCTGATACAGCTCTAAGACCTCTTACAATCATATTTATATTATTATCTCTACAATATTTTACAACCATTCCTTCAGTCATGTCAACTGTAACATTGCTTAAATCCTTAACTGCTTCTTTGACCATTTCATACCTTTCTTTTCCGGAAAACCAATGATTTTTAGATTTATTGAAAAAAACAGTAACAACAACTTCATCAAATTTTTTAGCACATCTTTTTATTAAATCAAGATGTCCGCAAGTTATAGGATCAAAGCTTCCCGTATACAATACTTTCATTTTAGTCCTCCAAAAGCTCTATTAAACTTATTCGTGTCCTACCATATACTTTTTCTTTATATTTTAACACTTTACTATCTATATTATCAATAACATTTTCAGATTTATCACTTTCTATTATTAATAATCCATTTTCTGCTAGTAAATTGTATGTTAACACTAAGTCAGCAATTTTTCCACTGCATTTTAAATCATAAGGAGGATCAGCAAAAATATAATTAAATTTCAAATTCATATTAGAAAGATTTACTAAAGCCTTACAATAATCACTTTGAATTATTTTAGCTTTTTCGCTAAATTTACATAATTCAAGATTTTTTTTAACAAAAGATAAACTTTTTGTTGATGCATCAACAAAATAACAATACTTCGCGCCTCTTGCTAAAAATTCAATCCCAACATTACCGCTGCCTGCAAACAAATCTAACACTAAAGATTTTTCATCTATGTATCCTATTATATTAAATAATGCTTCTTTAATTTTATCACTTGTTGGTCTTACATCTATACCTTCTGGAGCATATAGTTTTTTCCCCTTGTTTATACCTGACACGATTCTCACTTATATCACAACCTTATTTCTAGTTAAATACTATATTTTCATCTTTGAATAAATTTATTATTTCAAATTTTAAATTATTATATTCACTGCCTTGAAGATTTGGATTTTCAGAGATAATTTTTTTTGATAACAATTGTACTTCCTGAACTACATTTACGTCATTAACTAGATTTTGCATTTCAATTTTAGAAAGTCCGTGTTGAGCTGTGCCAAAAAAATCCCCTGGCCCACGTATTTTTAAATCCTCTTCAGCAATTTCAAAACCATTATTAGAAACCTTAAGAATATTCATTCTTTCCTTAGATTTTTTTGACTTGCTTTCATTTACTAAAATGCAATAGGATTGGTCCTTACCTCTTCCCACTCTTCCTCTAAGCTGATGAAGCTGAGCAAGTCCAAATCTTTCTGAATTAAGAACCATAATTACTACTGCATTTGGAACATTAACACCAACTTCAATAACTGTAGTAGAAACAAGCACATCAATTTCACCTTTATAAAATCTTTCCATAATCTCTTCTTTTTCACTATTTTTCATTTTACCGTGTAAAAGTCCAAGATTGTAATTTGCAAAATAATTGTTGCTTAATTGTGCATATATTTCTGTAGCAGAATCAAGCTCCATATTTTCAGATTCTTCTACAAGAGGGGCTACAATATAAGCTTGATTTTTATTTTTTATTTTATCTTTAATAAAATCAAAAGCTTGTTCTTTTTGGTTTCCGTTAATTATACTTGTTTTAATAGTTTGTCTGCCTATAGGCATTTCATCTATGATAGAAATATCCAAATCTCCATATATCATAAGAGCTAAAGTTCTTGGTATTGGTGTTGCAGTCATTACGAGAACATCTGGATTTTTCCCTTTATTTGAAAGCATAGCTCTTTGTCTTACTCCAAATCTATGCTGCTCATCTGTAACAACTAGCCCTATATTTTTAAATATCACATTATCTTCTATTAATGCATGGGTGCCAATTATTATGTCTATTTTTCCTAATTTTAAATCATTTAAAATTTCTTTTTTGTCACTTTCTTTAGTAGAACCAGAAAGGAAACTTATTTTTATATTTAATTCTATTCTTTCAACATATTCCCTAATAGTATCATAATGCTGCTGAGCTAGTATTTCTGTTGGAGCCATCATTGATGATTGGAATCCTGAACTAGCTGCAATAAGCATAGCATAAATTGCAACTATGGTTTTCCCAGAACCCACATCTCCTTGAACTAATCTGTTCATAGGTTTAGGCAAACTCATATCATCCTTAATTTCTTTAATAACTTTTATTTGAGCATTAGTTAATTCATAAGGAAGAAATTCAAGTAACTTTTCAGCATATGTATAATTTTTGATTTCCATTCCTTGTAATTTAGTTTTTAGTTTTCCTTTAATTGCCATCAAGCCTAAATGCATTATCAATAATTTTTCAAAAGCAATTGTTTTTTTTGCTAAAGAATATTTTCTTCCATCTGATGGAAAATGCAAATATATTATTGAATTTTTTCTCGAAAGCAAATTATATTTATTTCTTATATCATTTGGAATTATATCTTCTATTTTCTTTGAATATTCAGTCAAAGCTGTTAGAACTAATTTTATTAATTCATTATTTGTCAAACCATAAGTCAGACCATATATCGGCATGATTTTTCCAGCTTTATAATCTTTACTAATATTCTCAATATCTGGGTTAGTCATTTCAAATTTTCCAGCATATGCCTTTACATTTCCAAAAACATAATACCACTCATTTTGTTTGAGCTTATTCATTAAATAATTTTGATTAAAGAATGACAATGTAATAAAACCTGTCTCATCTTTGCCTACAAACTTAATTAATGTCATGTTTTTTTTAATATAGCTTTTTTTAGGTGTATCATAAATTTTAATCTTTAATAATGATTTATCTCCACCATTTAATTCATTGATTTTTTTTAGTGTCCGTCTATCTTCGTATTTTACAGGAAAATAATTCAGAAGATCATTAATAGTAAATATTCCTAATTTATTTAGTTTTTTTGCTCTATTAGGTCCAACTCCTTTTAAATATTGCACATCAAAATTTAACATATAATCAAACCCCACTAAAATTAGGAATGCAGAATTAATATATAATTCTGCACCCATAAAATAAAATAATATTAATTTATTTTTTTATTCTACAGAAATTAAATAATAATATAATGGCTGTCCGCCATAAATTATTTCAACATCACATTCTTCTGCAACTTCTTCAATTCTGTTCTTCAAGTCTTCTACGATATTTTTTTCTACCTTGTCTCCATAGAATAAGGTAATCAAAAAACTATCTTCATCTACCATTTTTTTTATTAGTTCAATTGTTTGATCTTCAGTATTTTCTCCATGAGCAACAATATTACCATCGTATAAGGCAATTATTTCATCTTTTTTTATTTCCATATCATTAAATACAGTGTCTCTAACGGCATATGTAATCTGACCAGTTTTTACTTCTTTTAATGCTTCTGTCATAGAACTAAAGTTTTTATCAACATTATTTTCTTCTTTAAAGGCAAGCATTGCTGCAATTCCTTGAGGAATACTTTTACTAGGTATAACAAAAATATTCTTCTGTGAAATTTCCTTTGCCTGATTAGCAGCTAATATAATATTACTGTTGTTTGGCAAAACAAATATATTATCTGCATTTATTTTATTTACGGCATCTAATATATCTTCAGTGCTTGGATTCATGGTTTGACCACCAGATATAAATACATCTACATTTAAATCTTTAAATATTTTTTCTATACCCTCTCCCATTCCAACTGAAACAAAACCATATTGTTTTTTTTCAATATTTTTAGGAGTATGCCTTTTTAATCTTTCCCTAAATTGCTCTTTCATATTATCTATTTTAACTTTTATTAATTCACCATACTTTACAGCTATACTTAATATATGTCCTGGATTATTTGTATGTATATGAATTTTAATCAGTCCATCATTTCCTACGCATACTATTGAATCACCTTTATCATAAATTTTACTCAAAAAATCTTCATGGCTGATAGTTGCATTTTTTATAAAAAATTCTGTACAATATGTAAAAATTATTTCATCTTCACTAGTAAAAGATTCGATTTCTAATTCCGTATCAACAACTTCAGTTTTTTCAGCTTTTTCCGCCTTAATTTCAACACCTTTTAAAGCAGCTAAAGCCCCTTCAAGCAAATAAATTAATCCTTTACCACCTGCGTCAACAACATCTGCCTGTTTTAAAACTTTAAGCATTTCAGGAGTTCGGGATAATGTACTTTTTGCTTGTATAGTTAAATCCTCCAAAAACAATGATACATCATCATATTCTTCATATGTAGAAATTGCCTTTTCAGCAGTCTCCCTCGCTACTGTCAATATTGTTCCTTCAACAGGTTTCATAACAGCCTTATATGCTGTATCAGATGCAGACTTAAATGATTCTGCAATAGCTTTAGAATCAATTTTATTCACATTCTTTAAACCTTTAGACAAACCTCTAAACAATTGTGATAATATTACACCTGAATTTCCCCTAGCTCCCATTAACGAACCATTTGCAACTGCTTCAGCAATTTTTTCAATAGTAATTTCTTTTAAATTATCTATTTCCTTAATAGCTGATTGAACTGTTAAATTCATATTAGTGCCAGTATCTCCATCTGGAACAGGAAAAACATTTAATGAATCAACTAATGCCTTATTATTCTCTAAGTTAATAGCTGCACCCACTAACATTTTCTTAAACGTAATATTATCAATATATTTAATAACCATTATTGCCTCCTCACTATTTTTGTACTCTTACACCTTGTACAAAAATATTCACTTTCTCAACTTGTACTCCTAAAAAAGATTCAACGCTATATTTAACATTAGAAATTACATTTTCTGCTACAACTGAAATTTTAACTCCATATTGAAATACTGCATATAAATCGATAATAATTTTTTCTTCAATTGTGCTTACCTTAATTCCCTTAGTCAATTGTTCTCTTTTTAAAAGTTCAAAAAAACCTTCAGTTGCGTTTTTAGAAGCCATTCCAACTATCCCATAACATTCCATTGCTGATATTCCAGCTATAGTAGCAATAACTTGATCATCTATAGTAATATTCCCATATTCATTAACTGATTTTATAGACATAACTACCTCCTATATTATTTTTTCATTATATATATTAACTAATTATTACTATTATAACCTGTTAAGCAGTTTTTTACAAATAAAATATAGTGTCTTAAAAATTTAATTGTTTAATCCCAAAACATATAAAATATTATACTAATTAAAATTAATTATTGCAATAAATATATTTTAGTGTTAAAATTATTAAGCTTGAAATGATATAAAGAAAATATTTATATATTGCTTTAAATAAATGGAGGTGTAATGAAATGGCAAAGTTTTGTGAAGTTTGTGGTAAAGGTACTGTATCAGGTAATGTTATAACTCACTCTGATAGAAAAATTAGAAGAACATGGAAACCAAATATTAGAAGAATTAGAGTAGTTGAAAATGGTACTTCTACAAGAAAATCTGTTTGTACAAGATGTCTTAGATCTGGAAATGTACAACGTGCAATATAAAATTTGCATTAATAATAATGGCTGTTTATGCCATTATTTTTTTTAAAGTATTTTTATATCTATAATAATTTAAATAATGTGCAGCCGAGAACAACAAGCAAGAGACCTAATATCAAAAGCCATATTTTTAATGGCAATATTTGAACAACAATAATTGCACCAATTACTGCAATCATCATACCTATTATTTCAGTATATTTAAATTTTTTCTTATTATTGCATTTCTTTTTAGAATTGAAATAATTCATAATTACCTCCGGGAAACGATTGTTAAAGAAATGGATTTTACGATTGATTAGTAATTATTTTATTAAATATTATAATCCATTTATACATGATATTCAAAGACATGCAAAAAGATACAAAAATATTTATTTATTTTTGTATCTTTTTTATTAAAGTCTATTATTCTCTTAAAATTCTTGATAAAAATTCCCTCGTTCTTTGCTGTTTCGGTGATGTAAAAATAACTTTTGGTGAATCATCCTCAACTATTAAACCTTTGTCCATAAAGACAACACGATTAGCAACATCTCTTGCAAAGGTCATTTCATGAGTAACCACTATCATTGTCAAGCCTTCATTAGCAAGCTTCTTCATTACCTCCAACACTTCTCCAACCATTTCTGGGTCTAGTGCAGATGTAGGTTCATCAAACAACAGCACTTCTGTATCCATAGATAATCCCCGAGCAATTGCAACACGTTGTTTTTGACCGCCTGATATTTGTTTAGGCTTTGCATTAATGTATTGAAGCATTCCTACCTTATCAAGATAATTTTTTGCGATTTCTTCACTTTCTTTTCTATTTCGTTTAAGAACTTTCATTTGTCCTACTACACAATTTTCAAGAACAGTCATGTTATTAAATAAATTAAATTGCTGAAAAACCATTCCCACTTTAGTACGGTATTGAGAAAGGGACATGCTACCATTTTGTATATTGTTGTTACGATATATTATTTCACCGCTTGTGGGTATTTCTAATAAGTTAATGCATCTTAACAATGTGCTTTTTCCTGAACCAGAAGATCCAATTATAGCAACAACTTCACCCTTGTTTGCAGTAAAGTTTATATCTTTTAAAACTTCATTGTTACCAAATTTCTTTTCTAAATGCTTTATTTCAATTATTGTTTCTGCCATTATTTTTCACCTCCATCATTTTTATGGACATGAATAACTGCACTACTATTACTTTGAGAACCGTGTATTATAAATTCATTAGGTCCATCCATATATTTCTCTAATAATCCTAATATTTTAGTTACAGTAAATGTCAATATCAAATAAATACATGCTGTAATAAAGAATACCTCGAAATATTTAAGATAAGTTCCAGCTGCAGATTTTGACATAAAAAATAATTCAGCAACCGATATAACATTTAATACAGAACTGTCTTTAATATTTACCACAAATTCATTACCAATTGAAGGAATTATATTACGAACAGCTTGAGGCAAAACAACACTAGTCATTGTTTGCCAATGTGTCATACCAATTGAATAAGCACCTTCAGTTTGTCCTCTATCAACTGATATGATACCGCCTCTAATAATTTCTGCCATATAAGCTCCAGTATTAAAAGAAACGATTAAAATAGCTGCAGTCATAGCAGGAATATCAATATTAAAATATTGCAATGCACCATAATAAACAATCATTGATTGAACAATCATTGGTGTACCTCTAACTACTTCCACATAAACCCCTAATAAAAATTGTAGAATTTTTAATAATATCTTTTTTATGAGAAAACCATTCTTCAATATTGGAATTGTACGTGCAATAGCAATTAAAAGACCTATTAGAAATCCTAATATGGTACCAGTTATTGCAATTATTACTGTATTAACTGTTCCTTGTATGAATAAGTCTCCATATTCATTTAATAAAAATATAACCCAGCCAAAAAATGTATCAGGCATAACTAACTCCTAACTTTTACTTTTTATTGTTGTAATGGTTGATTAGCTACAGCTTCATCCATTAATGTTTGTCGTTCTTCCTCTGATATACCCTTTAATATTTCATTTATTTGCTCCTTAAATTCACTATCTTTTTTCAAACCAACTGCAATAGCTACATCCTCAGGAGATGCTTCAAATCCATTACCTTCTTCGAAAGATACAAATGTTAAATCTGGATTAGAAGCTACTGCTGATACAGCACCAGGCCTTTCAGATACATATCCATCAATTTTTCCTGATTCTAATGCAACAATCATTGCAGGAAAGTTTTCAAGAGCATTTTGTTTTTTAACATTTGGAATTTGGTCTATTACTGAATAATGAAAAGTATTTAACTGACCAGTTATTTTTGAATTTGCAAAATCTTCTAAAGATTTTGCATTAGCATATGCTCCATCTTTTTTTACAACGACTACCAAATCACTTTCATAATAAGGATCTGTAAAGTCTATTGTTAAAGCACGTTCAGCAGTTGGGCTCATTCCAGCGATAATGGCATCTATTTTGCCAGAATTTACTGCAGGTGTTAAACCATCCCATTCAGTTTTTACTATTACTAATTCACGTCCAAGACCTTCTGCAATTTTTTTTGCAATTTGAACGTCATATCCATCAGCATAACCACCGCTTGGAATTGGAACAGAATCTTCAGTTTCTTCTGATTGTGTCCAGTTAAATGGCGCATAATTACATTCTAAACCAACTCTAAATTCTTTAGCTCCTTCAGCTTCATTTGGATTTTCATTCTTTGCTTCATCATTAGAGCAAGCAGTTAAAGTAAAGGCTAATATTATAGCTAACATAAGTGATAATAATTTTTTCATTTCAATTTCTCCTCTTTTGTTATTAATTAAATTTTTTCTATTCATTGCGTTTGATCTATCGTTATTTTTGATTCTCTAATAAGTGTTTTTTGTTGATAGGCTCGCAGTTTCCCCTCACCATTTTTTATGATCCTTATGATCCTTACGTCGCAAAAAATGGAAATTCATTGCCTTTAATTTACCATCCATTTTTGTTTCGCTAATGCTCGCAACAATGGGGTTAGGGCATAGCAGGCTTCATCTCCAATTTGTTCACTCCCTCTAGTCGTGCAAATTGGGATTTCACTGCATAAGACCTACCGCTATTTTTCAGAAAAAAGACTCTGAAAATTAGGGTTAGGGCTATAAAAAAGCAGCCAAGAGCATAAACTCTTAGCTGCTGTAAATACAAAAAGCATTCCCTCAACTCAAGATAGCTCTCCACAATAAATAATTGTGACAGTCAAAAAAATATTCTTTCTTTAACCAGCATATCGCTTCTCAAACAACGACACACTTCGGCGGTCTACCCTTTCGAATACATTTAAGCCCTTTGAGTGGCAATGTATGTTACTAATGAATCCCGCGCCTCTACCTGCATTGGTTAGGCACCAACACAAATTTATTTAATTTTTGTTACTTGTTGAAGTATATATTAAAAAACATAATATGTCAATAGCAATTCACTAATTTGTTAAATGAGTTTTTACTTACTTCAATTGACAAAGTAAATACAACTTAATCAAATCGGGGTAGTTGCATTTAGTCTGATAAGAATAATTTACTCTAAACCTAAATCTTTAATAAGGTCATCTTTCTTTTCAGATAAATTCAATTCATCAATTAATTTAACTAAATTATCATAAGTATTATCATTGTTAGGGATAACGTCATTACCCATGTAATTTATTTCATTAAATATATGATTATCTCCTACTCTTACTGCTATATAATAAGTTTTATCGGAATTAAATGTTCCAAATCCATCGTAACAGTCGTCATCGATATATTTAACATATTTATATAGTTTGCAACCTTTATAATCAGCCTGCCATGGGCCTTTCATATAATCAGTATATACAGCATCTTCGTGAACATATTCTACATTTAATTCATCTATATACATACTTAATGTAAATATATCTTTAACGTTTATAATCTCTATACTTATGCTTTTTTCTCCCTTTGTATAAAGCAACTTCACATTATTATATTGGCTTATATCTCTTGGTAAAATAGTATGGCGAGGTTCATCTTTATCTTCAGCAAATCCACTATCAGTATTGACAATCATTGCCTCAACAAAATAATAATCACCTATTTGCCATGGAACAATTATTTCAGGATAATAGATATATAATTCCATTGCATTTATAGGACGATTGCCAGTAATTTCTATATCCCTCCTGTTTTTATAATCAATTATGTATTTTTCATCAAAAGATAAATTAAGGTTGCTGTATATTTGTTTCAATATATCATTTCTTATCCTATAATAATCCTGTAGCTTCAAATTTTCTTCTTTTATTAGTTCTTCATCTTTTTCTTCCTTTTCATTTTCATCAAATATAATTTCATTATTAATAATTCTACCAGTTCTATGTCTTGGAATGAATATTTTACTAAATTCGTATTCAACTGTTTCAAGTTTTTCCGTCAGCTCAAGCAATTTTTGTTCTTTCTGCCTTTTGTCCTCTTCTTCAGATAAAAATTCAATTTTTCTTATGTCCTCTATGATTTCACCATAACCATAGAAACGCATAAAAGATATTTTACCTTCTTCACTACATTGAGCACTTCCTGTTATTTCACCATTTATTCTATCATATTTATTTTTACCATAGTTTAAAAAAACAACAAAACTATAGCCGATTGGATCATTATCATTTTTTTTAACTTCAACTTCATCAACTTCAATATCATATCCATATCTAGCAATTATATAAGAATTAGGTAAAGCATAATTATTAACAAATGAATTATACCAATTTTTAGTAAAATAATCCCCATAGATTTCCCTAAATTTCTTATCTAATAATGTATCTTTTGAAACATTATGTTTTTCAACGTTTTCCCCAATAATAGAAACTTCCTCATCTAATTTCATTTTTTCTAAAAGGTAAATAATTTCTTCATTGGGACATGTAAATGCATTTTTAAGAACAGTTTGTATAGCTTCTACATTATTATCGGATTGTGACAAGTCTGAACCTATTTGAGATAAGTTATTGCATCCAATTAATAACATCAAAAGTAATAAGGACAATAAAAAAGTCAATATTCTTAACCTAAATCCAAATTTAAATACCAAAAAATCACCCCTCATTTTATAACATATAGTAAATATACTAGTATAATTACTATAGCATAAAATACCAAATAAAAAAAGAGCTATCTCCGACCTATATGATAGCTCTTTTTCATTCGCACTAATTAAAACTCTGCATTATTTGGTGTTCTTGGAAATGGTAGTACGTCTCTTATATTTCCCATACCTGTTAAGTACATGAGCATTCTTTCAAATCCTAGACCGTATCCAGAGTGTTTAACTCCGCCATATTTTCTTAAATCTAAATACCACCACATTTCTTCCTTTGGTACACCCATTTCATCCATTCTTTTTTCTAGCATATCTAATCTTTCTTCCCTTTGGCTTCCTCCAATTAACTCTCCAATGCCAGGTACTAAAAGATCAGCTGCTGCAACTGTTTTATTATCATCATTCATACGCATATAAAATGCTTTTATATCCTTTGGATAATTAGTAACAAAAACTGGTTTACCAAATATTGTTTCTGCTAAATATCTTTCATGTTCTGTTTGAATATCTATACCCCATTCAACCTTATAATCAAAGTTATCATTGTTTTTCTTAAGTATTTCAATAGCATCAGTGTATGTTATTCTTCCAAATTCTGAGTTTACAACATTTTCAAGTCTTGCAAATAAACCTTTATCTACAAAATTATTGAAAAATTCCATTTCTTCTTTGCCATTTTCTAAAACATAATTAATTATATATTTAACCATATCTTCAGCAAGCTGCATATTATCGTCTAAATCAGCAAAAGCAATTTCTGGTTCTATCATCCAAAATTCTGATGCATGTCTAGTTGTATTTGAATTTTCTGCTCTAAAAGTAGGCCCAAATGTATAAGTATTTTTAAATGCAAGTGCAAATATTTCAGCTTCTAATTGTCCGCTTACTGTTAGGTTAGCAGATTTTCCAAAAAAATCTTTTGTAAAATCAACTTTTCCATCTTTCTTTTCTAAATTGTCCAAATCAAGGGATGTAACTCTAAACATTTCTCCTGCACCTTCTGCATCACTAGCTGTTATAATTGGTGTATGAGCATAAACGAATCCTCTTTCATTGAAAAATTTGTGAATTGCAAAGGCTGCTAAAGATCTAACTCTAAATACTGCTGAAAAAGTATTTGTTCTGGGTCTTAAATGTGCTATTGTCCTTAAATATTCCATTGAATGTCTTTTTTTCTGTAGTGGATAACTAGTTTCTGATGCAGCTTCTAAAGTTATTTCTGTTGCTTTTATTTCAAATAACTGTTTAGCACCAGGTGTATGTTCTAATTTACCTTTTACAGTAATGGCGCTGCCAGTAGAAAACTTTCTAACTTCCTCGAAATTTTCTAATGTATTTTCAAATACTATCTGAACATTTTTCATAAAAGTTCCATCATTTAATTCTATAAAACCAAAATTTTTAGAATCTCTAATTGTCCTTATCCATCCTTCTACAACTACTTCCTTGTCGTAGTATTTTTCTGGAGATTTAAACAAATCTCTAAAATCAATTGCTTTCATTTTTCCTCCTGTTTACTTTAATATAATTTAGTACATATGTACATATATCTCTACAACAATTTCCACCTTTGATTCTAGTTATAAATGTAGTTCGATACGCAGGCTCAATCACCAATTTATTTGCTCCTTTCGTCGCATAAATTGGGATTGAGGATGCGGCTGACCTACCAACCATTTTTCAGAAAAAAGACTCTGAAAAATGGGGTTAGGACAAGCAAAAAACCTTTCATCCACAAGGGACGAAAGGTTATATTCCGCGGTACCACCCAATTTAACAGCATCTACTGTTCACTTAATAATTAACGTTTAAGAAACGTCCAAGCCTACTTTAAAAATTAATTTCGGTTGGCTGTTCAGGGATGTTCTTCATTATATAACTTTGTAGCAGTCTTACACCGTCACTGCTTCGCTTTAACATCATCATACATTACTCTTCCCATCATTACAATTTTAACATATTTATTTAATTGATTATAAATCATTAATTAATATTTTGCAACATTTATTTTAATTATTTTAATCCTTTGAAACAAAAACTAATGCATTACCTTTATTTAATTTAATAACTCCAACATTCTCGGATATTTCATTGCTTATACATAATGTTGAACCTCTTTCTACAATTACATTGTCTAATGGGTATTTAAAGCCTTCTAATGTTAAACCCTCTATATTCTCTGTCAATGGTATTATAGAAACATAATAATTTTTTCTAAATGGTATTATCATATTATTTGTAACTATTTGAATAAGGTTATTATTATCTAAAATTTTAATATTAATATCTTTTTTATAGTATTTTTCTATTAATACCATATTAGCAACCGTATGATCTAATCTTGTACCTGATGCTCCGATTAAAATTATATCCTTAAATCCCTTTTCTACAGCATGGTTAATTGATAATTCCATATCAGTATAATTTTTTTCTGATGAATATTTAATTATTTCTATATTTTTATCAGCATATTTTCTAAAAACCTTTTGATTTACTGAATCAAAATCGCCAATAATAATATTAGGGCTTATATTAAGAAGCTCCGCCTTATTAAGTCCCCCATCAGCACAAATAACATATTCAATATTCATATTTTCAGAATAAAATAATTTTGGATCAATATTATTTCCACTACCTAAAATGATTGCTGACATTTATTCATTATTTCCTTAAATTTTTTTGTTTCTTCAACTATATCTTTAGCATTATATATTGCCGAACCTGCTACTATTACATTTACACCCCAACTTAATACTTCTTCCAAATTGTTTAAAGATACTCCTCCATCAATTTCAATGTCTATATTTAAATTTCTTTCATCAATAAGTTTATTTAATTCTTCTAGCTTATATTTTACGTTTCTTATTAAACTTTGTCCCCCAAAGCCTGGATTTACACTCATTAATAAAACCATATCAACATCAGAAATAATATCTTTAAGCATGCATATAGGAGTTGCAGGATTAAGTGATACTCCTGCTTTTAAACCGAAAGTTTTAATTTTTTGTATAGTTCTATGCAAATGAATACATGATTCTTGATGAACTGTAATTATATCTGCTCCTGCATTGTAAAAATCCTCAATATAATCATCTGGATTATCTATCATTAAATGAACATCAAATGTTAATCCCGTAATTTTTCTAATATGTTTTATTATTGGTGGTCCCAACGTTATATTTGGTACAAAATGGCCATCCATTACATCAATATGAATATAATCTGCCCCACCAGATTCAACAAGCTTTATTTGCTCACCAAGTATTGAAAAATCAGCAGATAATATTGATGGTGATAATTTGTTCATATTTCCTCCATATCTTTACCCAATTTTGAAATTTTGTCATCCTGAAAGGTTGTGAAATATGCCGTATGTTGAAGTAAAAAATTCTTCACCTACGGTTCAGAATGACACGATAGTTACGGCTATTCTATTTAGGGTAAACTTTTTTAGTATTAATTATTTCTTCTAACAATTTTGTATAATTTTCATACCTAGTTTTGCTTATTAGACGATTTGACACAGCTTCTTTAATAACACAACCTGGCTCCATACGATGTAGACAGTCATGGAATCTACAGCCTTCATCAAATTTCTGTATTTCTGGATAATACTCACTAAGTTCGTATTGATCTACAGACTCTAAATCAAAGGAACTAAATCCAGGTGTATCAACAACATAACCACCAAAGCTTAATTTATAAATTTCTGCATGCCTTGTGGTATGCTTTCCTCTTTTTAACTTCTCGCTAATATCTCCTGTTTTTAGTTCAAATTCAGGCTGTACGGCATTCATTATAGATGATTTACCAACTCCCGAAGGTCCGGAAAACACACTAAGTTTATCTTTTAAAACATTTTTTAGTTTTTCTATTGAAGCTTCATCATTTTTACTAGTAAAAAGAACTTTATACCCTGTATTAACAAAAATATCAGACAGCTTACTTTTCATTTCTTCATCACAAAGATCAGATTTATTAAAACATATAATTGGCTTTAATTTATTAATTTCTGAAGCAATTAAAAGTTTATCTAAAAGTAAAAAACTAGGTTCAGGATTTGTAACAGCAAAAAATATTAATAGCTGCTCTACATTTGCTACAGAAGGTCTCTTTATTTCATTGGTTCTTTCTTTAATTTCCTCTATATATCCAGTATTTTCATTTTCAGACGTAATTCTTATTAATACATTGTCACCTACTAAGGGTTTTATATTTTGAACTCTAAATAACCCTCTCGCTCTGCATTCTATTATCTCTTTTCCAGTATCAACATAATAGTTTCCACCTACACCTCTGACAATTATTCCTTCTATCATACTATCTCCTAGTCAAATGTAATTTCAGTTTTGTCATATAACACATTGTCAGTATAAATTTCAAATACTTGTGTTCCAGTTCCTTTGACATTAACGATTATACTTTGATCTGATGTATTAACTTCTTGAGAATATACAATTTCTCTCCCTTCCTCTGTTACTTTTTGTACAACTACAAGCACTGTTTCTCTATCTGTAGGTAATGTTATAGTTAATGGGAAAGTTTTAGTTGAAGGATTTTCAGGAGTTGATGGTTCCCCTTCTCCATCTGGAGTATTTGTCTCTTCAGGTCCTTTACTCACTGTTAAGGTTACTGAACTGCCTTCTTCCACTTCTTGACCAGATGCAATACTTTGATTCATAACGATGCCTTCAGTAACTTCATCACTATATTTTTCTTCTATTTTGCTAACTAAACCGCTTTGAGTTATTTTGGCTAATGCTTCATTCAATGAAAAGCCAACAAGTTTGGGCACAATTACATATGAAGTTTCAGGTCCCAAACTGACAGTATAATTAACTTTGTCTCCTTCTTTTGCTGGATTATTTTCAGCTGGATATTGATCAATTATTTGGCCAGCAGGTGCGGTGTCATCATATACTTCTTTTATATCATCCCCAGGCAAAAGCCCCATTTCAGACAATATTACAGGAGCCTCTATACTATATTTCCCAATTAGCTTTGGAACTTTAATTTCTTTATTACCCATACTCACTGTTACTTTAATTGGAAAATCTTTTTTAACCTTTTTCCCTTCTTCCACACTTTGTTGTATTATTTCTCCCTTATCAAATTCGTTGTTATATTCTCTATTTTCCACCTCAAAAACAAGTCCTAATTCTTCTATAATTTTTTTAGCTTCTTCTTCATTTTTACCCCTTATGTCTGGTACAGGAATTTCAGGCTGATAGAAAAACGCTCTAAATCCTATTATTCCACCCATTATAGCAACAACTAAAGCACTTAATATTGCTATAATAGTCATTTTTAAATTCTTTTTATGGTCATCTTCATTTTCATTAATATCTTTTTCCGGTTTTTCATTATTTCCCTTATTCTTTTTCTTGCTTTTTTTTCTCCATTTTTTATCTTTTTCATCTTTCCCATCAATTTCGCCATCATCATATTCACCAAAAAATGTTTTAAAGGCTTTATCAGAATTTTCATCTAATATATTGATGTCAATAATCTTTTCATTTAAGGGATCTTCGTTATTTTCTACTTTTGGAATAATAATAGTAGGAGAATCTAAATCATCCGCATCATTTATTCCCATATTAATTCTAGAATACCCATTAATTGCATTTAATGAAATTAAAAGTTCTTCTATATTTTGAAATCTATAACTCTGATATTTTTCTAAACATTTCATTATTATCTCTTCTAATGCATTGGAAATTTTCACATTGCCTACTTTTTTAGACGGTGGTATAGGCTTTTCTTGTATTTGTTTCATTGCAACTGTAATATGATTATCAGCATCAAAAGGCACTACACCTGTTATCATTTCATACATAACAATTCCTAGAGAATAGATATCAGATTTTTCATCAACGTATCCACCCCTGGCTTGTTCAGGAGAAAAATAATGAACAGAACCAATGACATTTGAGGTGTTGTTAATTGTTGAACTTGAAGATGCTCTGGCTATTCCAAAATCTGCAACCTTTACTATTCCTTCTTCTGTTAACAATATATTATGAGGTTTAATATCTCTATGAACAATTTTATTAGAGTGGGCATGTTTTAATGCCTCGGCAATTTGCCTAGCTATATTTATAGTTTCTTGTTCAGTTAAGCTTCCTTTTCTTTTTATATAATCCTTTAAGGTTTCTCCCTTGACATACTCCATAACTATATAATAAATATCATCTTCTATTCCAGTATCATATATATTTACTATGTTTGGATGAGTCAAGCTTGCAGCTGATAAAGATTCCTGCTTAAATTTTTCCACAAAATCAGGATCTGATGTTAATTCATGCCTTAACACCTTAATTGCAACATATCTATTCAACACATTGCATTTAGCTTTATATACAACCGACATTCCTCCGCCGCCAACTTTTTCAACTATTTCGTATCTATTTCCTAATACTTTTCCAATCATAAATTATCACCTCTTAAGTTATTATGGATAATAATAATAGTAATATTATCAATTCCTCCATAATCATTACTTAGTTTTATAAGTCTATCCACACTTTCTGAACATCCGTAAGTTTTTATTGTTTCTAAAATTTCATTATCTGATAGATGCGCTATTAGTCCATCTGAACATAAAAGTAAAATATCATCTGGTAAAAGTTCAATTTCAAAAATATCTATTTGGACTAAATCTTCACTACCTATTGCCCTTGTAATAACATTTCTCTTGGGATGATTTTTAGCTTCTTCAAATGTTATTTTTCCTTGTTTTAAAAGTTCGTGGACATATGTATGATCTTCAGTAATCTGCTCTATTTCATTATTTCTAATTAAATATACTCTACTGTCTCCAACATTACCTATGTATGCAATATTTTCTAACGAATCAATCACTGCCATAGTCATAGTGGTACCCATACCGTGATAGACTTCATTTTTATCAGATTCATCTCTAATTATTTTATTTGCTGCATTAATGCTTTCATTTATAAATTTCGGTACTTTAAATTCATCACTTTCACAGTCAAAATACTCTTTAAGAACATTAATTGCAATATCGCTGGCAATTTCACCAGCATTATGCCCACCCATACCATCTGCTACAGCATATAAATTATATCTTTGCTTTTCTACAACTATAAAATTGTCCTCATTATTATCTCTGACCATACCTTTGTGAGTATCAAAGTAAACTTTCATAAGCACCTCATATTTTCAAATAATTATTTCTCAGTTGACCACAAGCTGCATTAATATCACTTCCAAGTTCTCGCCTTATAGTAACATTTACACCTTGTTCTAACAAAATTTTTTTGAACTTTTCAATATTTATATTTGTTGAAGGACTAATATTGCTTTCCTTAACATAATTACATGGTATTAGATTTACATTACACAATTTATTCTTTAAAAGATTGCTTAAGTTTTGTGCATCTAATATACTGTCGTTAAAATCTTTTATCATTATATATTCAAAGGTTAGTCTTCTTCCCGTACTGTTTAAATAATAATCACATGCAGACATTAATTCAGGCAATTTATATTTTTTTGAAACAGGCAATATTTCTTCTCTTTTTTCTTGAGTTGCTGCATGTAATGATATTGCAAGTGTAATTGGTAAATTTTCATCTGCCAGTTTATAAATATTAGGCACTATCCCACATGTAGATAAGGTAATCTTCCTCATGGATATATTTTGACCTTTTTCATCATTGATAATTTTCAAAAAACGAATTACATTGTCATAATTGTTTAGTGGTTCACCAGAACCCATAATAACAACATTAGATATTTTTTCGTTAATATCTTTTTGCATGATATATATTTGTTTTAACATCTCTGAGGCAGTTAAATTTCTGACAAATCCATTTTTAGTGGATGCGCAAAAATAGCAGCCCATTTTACAACCAACCTGTGAGGATATACATGCTGTATTTCCATATTTATATTTTAAATAAACACCTTCTACTACATTCCCATCTTCAAATTTTATAATATATTTTTTAGTTTCATCTAATTTTGATTCAAGCTTTTGTTCAATTAGAGCTGATGTGAATTCATATTGTTGCGAAAGTATTTCTTTTGTTTTTTTAGATACATTATTAATTTCGTTAAAATTATCTACTGTTTTATTATGTATCCAATCAAACAATTGCTTTGCTTTAAATTTTGGTTCCCCTAGAGAAACTAGTTCTTGTTCTAATTCCTCAAAGCTCAAAGTATCAATTTTCTTCATGTTTTTTACCTTCTTAAAATATTTTATAATTATATCACAGTCTTTTTAATTTCGCAATAAAAAAGCCATCCATATTATGCATATGAGGGTATATTTCTATATATCCATATTTAGAGGTGTTAAATTTATTTTTTGTTTCTTTGGTAATATCTACAACAATATAGTTTTCATTATTTTCTAAAAACTTTTTTATAACATTAATATTTTCTTCTTTATTTGTAGTACAAGTAGAATACACTAATTCTCCACCTGACTTTAAATACTTTGAAGCATTCTGTAAAATTTTTTGCTGAATTTCAATAATACTTTTTATTTCTTCTTCATTTTTGTTATATTTAATTTCTGGTTTTCTCATGATGATTCCAAGTCCTGTACAAGGAACATCCACTATGCAATAATCGGCTTTTCCCACTAGTTTTTCATCTAATACTGTAGCATCAAAAACTTCCGTTTTAATATTGGTTAAATTAAGTCTTTTTATTTCCTTATTAATTAAAGACATTTTGTTTTTATAAATATCTCTACTTATAATATTTCCACTACCTTCTAGCATTTCAGCAGTATTTAATGATTTTCCACCAGGGGCAGCACATAAGTCTATTATAAAGCTATTTTTTCTAGGATTTAGCACTTGACCTGCAAGCATTGAACTTTCACTTTGAATAGAAAATAAACCGTTTTTATATTCTTCAGTTTTATCAATTTCTCTCGGATTTTCAATTATTAAACATTTATCTACAAGCTGGCTTTTGAAAGTTTTAAATCCTTTATTATTTAAAATAGAAATTAATTCATCTCTTGATGTTTTTAATGTATTAACTCTAATTTCAAAAAATGATT
This sequence comes from Tissierellia bacterium, assembly GCA_028709465.1. Classification (GTDB taxonomy): domain Bacteria; phylum Bacillota; class Clostridia; order Tissierellales; family Sedimentibacteraceae; genus Sedimentibacter. The sequence continues at coordinate 42,888 of JAQVWY010000011.1, forward strand.
GTAAATTGTTAGTTTTTAATACTTCCTCTATGTTTTCTTTGCCAAATTGTGAAATCCACTTCCTAACAAGCCATTTGGGATATGAATATTTCACACTTAAATAATCCACATTAGGAAGTTTATTTAGATCAGTATCTATCTTTTCTTTATTTCTTATTATATTTCTAAGTATTGCATTTACAAATTTAGAAGCTCTATCGTTTACTTTTTCTTTAATATGTTGTACACTTTCATTTACTACAATATTTTCATAGGAATTTTCTAAAAATATTAATTGGTATACAGCTAATCTTAATGTAAATAAAACTTCAGTTTCCATTTTATTAGTTTTTGTTTTTGATATTTGATTTATTATCCAATCTATATATATTATATTTTCAATAACTCCTAATACTGATTTTCTATATAATGCTTCATATTTATTCTCAATACGTTTTATATCATTATTAATAACAATATTTGAATAAGCATTATCTTTTAATACTTTTTTTAATGAATCTATAGCTATATTTCTATAATTATTTGACACAATGTACCTCTTTTCTTTGTTATGTAATTATGGTGGACAGAGGTTTAATTTCAACCTCCATCCCACATAATTTAAAACAAGGTAATTTGATCTACTGATAATTCTTCTATTTTAAATCTTGAAGAATGAAGATTACTTACATAATTTTCACCTTTTTCATGTGTTTGTCTTAAATATTGTTGATTTGGTTTTAACCTTGATTGAACAGTATCTAAAACATAAATATTATCAAACCTGTTATAAATTGAATCTCCACCTAATCCCGAAAAACAAATTAGCTGAGTATTGCTTTTATCTGCTATACTCATAAGGGGTTTAAGTAAGTGTACAGCATTAGTTTGTGCAAAAGGATTATCCATAACAAGAACTTTACTATCTTTATTATTTGAAAATATGTCAGTTTCATCTTTTCTCATATAAGTGAGTAAGCTTGACAAAATTACAAATGCTGATAAAAATCCTTCTCCACCTGAATTAGTAGACACATTATTCCAACTGATTTCAGACTGCCTTGTTTCTTCTATTTTATATAATTTAATTTCAATATTTGAAATCCCCACAACATTGTTGTATAAATAATTTATGCTTATATTCTTTGAAATTATTTCTTCCACTGCTTCATTTTCTGATAGTTTCCTAAGTGATTCATCTCTTAATTTATCAATTATAAATTTCAGATTGTTTTTATAACGTTCTTTGTTTAAATCCCAATCAGGTAGTTTAATTTTTAGCATTTTAATACTTTTCCCTTCAATATTAACAGAAGAGTTATCATCAATCATCCCTAAGTTATCGTGAACGTCTTTAATATAGTCAAACAATATTGTTATTACTTCTTCTTCATCTTTGTATATAAAATCAATATCCACTTGCAACTTCTCAATTAAAGTTTGGCATGACAATAATACAATATTCAGCTGTTCTAATAAACTGTTAGTGTAATTCATACAATCTCTTATAGTTTCCAAAGAAGAATTACACATTGATTCTGATTTAAACTTTATATTAGTATATATTTTATCAAAAACATCTATCATATTAGTTCTATTTTTATGAACTTCAGCTTCAAAACTATTTAAAGTTTTTACTATTTCATTTTTATAGGTTTCGATACTGTCAATCGTTACATTAATACTTAATTCTTTTGTAAGATAAAAATCTCTAAATTGGTCAAGTCTGTCAATATTTCTATTAACCAAACTTCGCTCATATTCTTTACTTTTAAATATTTTCTCAAGTTGCTCTTTTTCCTGAACATTTAATTTTATTTCATTATTAAAGTTAATGTCCATTATTAAATCTTTTTCTTTAGGATAATCAACATTAAATTTTTCTTTTATTTTATTTATAATATTCTTCTTATTAACTTCAATTTCTTTTCTTTTAATTTCTTCTTCATGAATTTCTTTATTTTGTTTATTTAATAGTTCATTGGTGTATTTATATTTATTCTTAATTTCTTTATGCTTAAAACTGTCATAATTTATACCATTAAAATCTGATTCTTCTAACTGATATTCTTCAATCTTTTCAAGAAGCTTATTTTGAATTTCTTTGAATTCAATATCAGCTTCATTTTTCATTTTTTCAGCAAAGACTCTATCATTAGTTATCTTGCTAGTTAAAGAATCAAATTCTGATTTAATAACCTCATAATCTCTATTAATAATATTTCCTTCTTTAAACTGATTATAATTAATTAATTCTTTTTCAACATTTATAATATTATTTTTACTTTGTATTAAATGTTCCTTTTCTTCATCCAAATCAAGAGTTAGTTTTTCCAACTTTCCATTGTTTTCAATAATCCTTTCTACAATTTCTTTATATCTTTTTTCTTCACTATTAAGCAATTCCCTATTAGTTAAATATTTATTATAATTATTTTTTAAATCTATAAAATACTCCATAGATTTATTTAATTTTGAAAGCTCTTCAAAATATAAATTAACATTCTCACTATTCTTTGAAATAATAATTTTAGCATGTTTTATTATTGATTTATTTTTAATAATTTTTTCATTTAATTCATTAATATCTTTCCTTGTATCTTCTATCTTTTTAGATATTTCTTTATATAATTTTTCCTCAACAACAGTCCCTCTTATCTTATAGAGTTTTTCTTCATAGTCTTTTCTATTTTCAGCATTTAAAGCTATTTTTTCATTGATTTTTGTTATTTCAGCAGCACGCTCATTTAATATATTATTTAAATCTTCTTTATTTACCAATCTTTTATCAAAGGAAATATAAAATAATATGTCATTAAATTTAAGTAAATTATTAATTGATTGAATTTCTTTATCAATAGATGATCTTTTAATAATTGGTATTGGATTTGAAACAAATTCATCAATGTTGCTCTTTTGAATTATATTTATATCATCTTCACTAATAATTAAAGAATAGGGCAATATTGGATTGTTTTTTATTAATTCTTCATTTTCTTTCCTGCTTCTTTTATTTTTATTTATCCAGTCCATACCATATAAGAATTCAATATCTAATTCATCTAACTTTTCCTTTAATTTAAAAGGTACCTCTGTGAATATGCCCCTTTCCAGCTTTGTTTTTTCATTTTCAACTATAGATTTTTCAATTACTAAATCGTCACCTTTATTTATAAGGCTATCAATTTTATTATGAAGGTTTGAAATAATCAAATCCTTTTTGTATACATCTTCTTCAGACATATTTAAAATCCTTATGACATTTCTTCTCAAATCTATTTCTTCATCATATTTAATTTTTTCTTTAACCAAATTATCAAGAAGATTATTAAGTTGTCCCTGTGTTGAAATTAATTCTTGTTGCTCATTATTTTTTGATTCAATCAAATCAGTTTTAACTTCATTTTCTTTTTCTAAATCAATTTTCTTGCTTTTAACTTTGATAATAATATTATTAATATTATTTTCAATTGTTTCTAGAAAGCCATCTTCATACATTCCCAGTAAATTTTTTGATAATAATATTTTTGTTCGTCGTTCAAAATCTTCTTCTTCATTTTCAAAGCTTTTTATTAATGTAGCCAGCTCTGTACGCTTTTCGATACTTTTATTTTGTTCCTTAATTAATTTATCATTTAATGATTTACAGTATACTTTTTCATGATTTAAGCTTTTTAACTTTTCATTTATATTTTTAAGTTGTTCATTTAAGAAATTGAATTTTTTCTCATAATAAATTTTTAAACTATAACCTAAGTCATTTCTTAAAGGAGCTTTTTCTAATTCAGTTTTATTTATATTGTCCAGAATACTTTCAAGCTCCCTTAACTTTTTAAGTTTATCTTTATAATCATCATTAATTTCTGCACATTCATAAATATGAAGTAATCTTTCTATATTTATTTTTTTGCTTTCTAATTTGCATTGTTCCTCAAAAAGCTCGTTAATCAAATTGTTAGCTTTATCAAGTTCATCATCTTTTTCATACCATTCTTTTGATATTTCTTGGTATTTTAAATTATTTACTTTTGTTTTTAATTCATCAATCTTATTGTTAAGCTCATTAATTTCAGTTTCAATTTTAATATTTAAGTTACTTAAATAATTAATAAAGTTTGCTATTAAATTTTTCTGTTTTTCTAGTTTTATTTCACTCTTATTCAAATTTGTTGACTCTTCAATTAAAGAATTTAAATTCTCACAAAATAACTCAATGGTATCTTTTTTCTCTATTTTTGATTGTATTTCTCTGTATGCAAAAATATATTTCTTAACTATATCTCTAAAATTCACTATCTTATTTCCATTTTTATTTAATTTTTCTTCAACTGTTGATAAAAACCACTTTTCAACTAAACCTTCTTCATTTTTTGCATCGCTAAAAAGTTCTGAAAGTCCAGATTCTTTCAAATTAATCTTATGGATTATATCCCATTCTTTGTTGTTTATTTTATATTCTTTTAACCTTTGAAAATATTTTTTAGATTGTTCATATATACTCATATTGTATATATCAAGAGGGTCTTTTAATGATTTTCGTGCATCTTCTAACTCTGTTTTAAAAGTTTGGTAACCTTTTATAGATTTTTTTCTATCTTTTTTTGTTTCAATAATAGGTATATTATAAATATCATATTTACTTTTCTTGCTGTAATGATGAATAAATGTATATATATCAAGCTCATCTGTTGAATCCTCATCTGAAGATGATAATTTTTTTCTTATTACCATACCAACCAGTAAAAACCCACCACCATCATCTAATTGCCATTCTGTTAAAAGGTAAGTAGGATTAGTATTGAAATATGAATTAAATTTTCTGTCTTTTAAATCTCTATTTCTTTTAGAAACAAAAGGTGCCATCATCATTTGCACTAATACTGTCTTTCCCCCACCATTTCTAAGGCTCATTAAAGTACTTTCAGAAGCAAAATCAAAAGTTTCATCATCTATTTTAATTGTATTATTGTTATAATTAAGATTTATAATTCTAATGGCATTTATTCTACTCATCTGTATCTTCTCCTAATGCTTTTAATACACGATTATAATTATTTTTATTTAACAAGTTCCAATCCATAAAATTATCAAGCTTTTTTGTAGTGTAAATTTTATCTTCTTCATCTAAATAATTGATTAGCCCCTGTGTTTCTAAAAATTTAAGAATATTTATAATAAATCCTTCTTTAGTAGTTTTCTGCATTGTAATTTTGTCAGTACTTCTAAGGGCTTCCCAACGTTCAACAATATTTGAATAAGCAATACCACTTTCATTTTCAAAGCTTTCATCTTTCGATTTTTCCAAGCCTTCTTTTAATTTTTCAGAAACAATATTTTGAAGTTCCCAACCTTTTAGAAATTCTCTATTCTTACTTGTTCTGCCCTGGGAGCTGTAAAAAACAACTAGTAAAGTCAATATTACAAATTGAGATAAATAATAGTCTTTATCATTTGAGTTTGATTTACATAATAGTTTTTTTAGCTCACCTTTTGAATAACCTAAAAAATCATTAGTAACATCGGGTATCAAATAAATTACTCGGTTATATGTTTCCACTGAACATTTATATAAAGAGCCCTGGTTTTTTACAATACTCATAATATTTTCACTTTCAGAATATTTCTTAAAAAGTTCTCTTTCTCTTTCTTCCGATATTTGTCCATTTTCTAAAAGATAATACATTATTTCAGAACTATCTTTAATTTCATCCATTGTATACATAAAATCACCCTATCATTCAATTATAAATTTTAAATCTGAGCAAAGAACTGTTTTAACAAAACCATTTTCACTTTTTAATTCATTAAAACTTACTTTTTCTAAATCTTCACATTTATTTACTTTTATATATTTTATTTTAGAAAGATATTTATTTTCTTCTATTATTTTTAAAATTATTTCATTTAGTTGAAAATCACTACTTTTGTTAAAAGAAACGATGCTTTCCATCTCATCTATTAATTCTTTTACATTAATAATCTTACTTTTTAAAAATTCTATGATTACTTCTCTAAATACTTCAATTGTGGGAATTAGATCATTTAATTTTTCCTTATTATTTGTCAGTTCTTCTCTTATTTGCGATAATGTAATTTCCCTATGTTCTACTACAATATTTATTATAGTTTCAACACATTTTTCATAATTTAGAATCTTGCGCTTTAATTCTTCTTCTTTTTTGCGATTAAATTCTTCATCATCAATAACTATAATTTCATCTTCCTCATTATTTAAGTTTTTAATAGCCTTCTGATATTGGATAGATTTATTTATATTGTAATATTTATTTAATTTAGGCTTAAAAAGTGGAGAAAAAAATAAATTCATATCTTCAAGATTTGTAACATCATTTAAGATTTTATCATAAATTTCTGTGTTAATATTTATTCTTTTGATTAAAACCATTTTTGCCATTTCTTCCAGTTCAGTAGAATAAATATTTTTAAAATCAAAATGGTGATTTAATAGCTTCTGCTGTTCTTCCATAGACTGGGATAAATATGTATTTATAGTTTTAAGAGAATTTAAATTATCTAACTCCTTAGAATCTAATTCTTCAAAATCACTTAATTCAATATTGTTTTCCTGTATTTCATCAATACGTAGTTGAACTAATTCCTTATACTGTCCAAATTTTTCCCTCGTATCACTTAAAGAATTAAAATTATTGTTCAATATATTTTTATATTCTTCTATAGTATAGCTAAGTGGATTGTTTTTTATTTTATCTATAGCATTGTTTATATTTTGAATTTGCATTCTTATTAAGTTAAATATTGTTTTTACTTCATCGACAGCTTTATCGTAACTTGCTTTTTCTAAATGAAGTTTAAATATCATTTCATGAATTGTAAGGCGCATATTATTGTCTATTTCTAATGTTGACAACAAAAGGTTGTACCCATCGTCAGTAAGATAATATGAAGTTCTTCTTTGCTCATTAACTTCTTCTATTTTATTAGAAACATAACGTATATTAATTTCATTATAAATTGAGTTTTCATAATCAAACCCATTTATATACATTGCCTCACCGTTGTTGCATAGAATAGTATTTACAATAAAATCGCTTAATTCTATACATTCATCATTACTTATTGGTTTTTTAAAATTATTAGACATAATATCATCTAGAAATAAAGATATATCATAAATTGTACATATTTCTTCTTTTAAAGATTGTTCCATAATAAATAATAATACTGAAAAAATCAAATTTAGACTGTCTAATTGATTTGTAAAACCATAATTAGTCCATGATGTTTTAGAAATTGTATTTTTACATAGAAGCACAAAGTATCCTATTTTTTTCATTCGAATATCAAAATCTTTTAGAAAATCATATTTCATTAAACTTCTCCAAATCATTTATATTAATAATTTCTTGTGGTATGTATTTACCAGAAGTTAGTATATTTAAAATTATATTACTATACTTTTCATTAAAATTACTTAAGAATATATCTTTAATATTTTTATTTTGCATTTCTTTAGATTTCGGAAGCAATAAGTTATTTGAATTACACTTGTCTATCATGAAAATATAAGCATCTATAAATAGTTTAATTTCTATATTTTCTTTAAATACATCAAATAATCCTTCGTATATAAGAATACCTTCATAATCTAAATCACCAAAATATAAGATATTATTTTCATTATTAAAAAAATATGGCTCTGCCCATTGTTTAAAATCATTAAAAGATCTGTAAATTTTTTTGCCACTACCATAAATAATAGTATAAATATTTTGCCCTAGTATATTGTTACTTTTATTATCTATTAAATATTTTCTAAATGTATAGAAAGTATCTTTATTTTCAACTATCAAAATATTTTGTGGTTCATTTTTGTTTAATGAATAATAAGATAATGGTTCAGAAGTTTCATAAATATTTAAAAATGATAATTTAAACCCAAGATTTTTAAGGATTTTTTCTCCTTTTCCTTCAGAAAGGAACTTTTCTTTCTGCCATATTTCAAAACTACGTTCATTTTTGGATATTGGTTTGTTTAATTTATTAATATTCTTATTTAAAAATTTACTAAAACTCAATATATAGCTTCTATCATTTTCATACTTGTCCAGATTTTTAAGATAATAACCTGTATTTATTAAAGGATTTAATTCATAATTAATTTCATTTTTATATTTACAATAGTCTTTGTCCTCTTTTAAAATAAAATATTTATTATATAACGCAGGCTTCATACCATTTGTCTTACTTGATTTAATAGGCTTAATTATTTTATTATCAATTAAATAACAAATAAGATTATTTAATTCTCCATATTCTTTAATATTATAAAAACTTTTTATTTCACTTAATTCTATTTTTTTAACATTTAATGTTCTTAAATCCTTCATTAAAAACTCCTAAATATATATTTTAATATATTTTACCAAAACGAGTATAATTATTCAATAAATTTTAATTATTACTTAAACTCATTTACAGCAATAAAAATAACAATCGGGTAGGAGATAAATAAATTAATTATTTACCTCCTACCCGATTATATAATAAATTCTCTTCATTGAATAGTATTATTGCTAGAATTAAAATATATTCCTCAATTGAAATATTAAATTGCACCCCTATCATTACTCAAATTATCCAATACATCATCAGAATTATACTCTCGACGTAGCTCGAGAGAACAGAATGAATGTCATTTGAGTGTGTCCGTTCTCGGGAACATATCTACAGCGTTTTTGGTACAATCGGTAGGCGGAAACATATCCACCCTCGCTCGTATTGTTTATGAAAAGGGCACTTAACTAGGAGCGACCTCAATCATAAGCATTGATATAATTAATGTCTTTTTTCTTTATTGGAATCCAGATTTCGCTTCGATACTTTGGATTTCCAGTGTCTGGACTCTCGTTCCACAAAATTTCAGGGCCTTCAACTGCCTCATACCCTGAAGATGAAAACCACTCTGAGTATATTCTGCCCCACACATTTTGAAGTGTTTTCGGGAATGGTCCAATGGATTCGAAAACTGCCCAGGTACTGGTTTCTATTTTCAATACATCAAATTCTGCTGTTTCATCACTTGAAGTTGCTACGCCGATGTAATGATCCAGCTCACCCTTTCCTTCCATTCTTCCTTCCGAGAAGTTAGTAGATGCACTAATAATCCCTGTTGGTTCTACATTTGAAAGTGCTTTTAATTCTTTAATAGCCTCAGGGGTTAAAAGTTCAGTCATTTTTGCAATCTCTGGATTGACACCTTCAAAAATAATTGGAACTCTCTTCTTAAATCCTACTAACTTAAAAGGTCCTTTCTCAACAATACGATAGTTCATTTCGCATCCTCCTTTAATTGTTAATTGAAAGGTCATTCTAGGATACGCTTTTAATTGTGCATTCTCACTCCTTGCTTCAGAAGGGAGAATGCCGTGCATAGAATGAAAAGCACGGGAAAATGAATCAGCTGAATTATAGCCATATTTGACAGCTACATCAATTATTCTCAAATCCCAATCTTTCAAATCAAGTGCAGCCAGCGTTAGTCTTCTTCTCCGAATATATTCTGATAAGCTTATGCCTGATAAAAAAGAAAACATACGTTTAAAATGATATTCTGAACAGTAGGCAATTTTAGAAATTTCACTATAATCGATATCCTCAGTTAAGTGCTCTTCAATGTATACCATTGTATTATTCATATTACTTAAAGAATCCATCAAACGACCTCCTTTCATCATCAATATTATCAAAAGATGTAATTATCCATCCGACAATCCGTGCACAATATAATCGACTACCTACGATTCTCTATCCACTTTTGTGTCATATCCCTATTTATCGACTATCACGTGTTCAGTCGTTAATTGCCTCAATGCCGAGCCGTTTAAGTTCTTCAAGGTGATCCCGCATCTTCTGAAGTTCTTCTTGGGAGTGTCCCTCCCAGTCTAATACTTCGCCAACTACTCTCAGTGCTGGATTCCCACCATATATTGAATAGTGTCCAACACTTTTTACTACTGTTGAATTAGCAGCAATAATCGCACCATCACCAATTTTAACACCTGGCATAATGGTTACATTTTGACCTATCCAGACATCATTACCAATCACAGTATCTCCCTTAAAAGGTAGTTGTTCTAATGTTGGAGTAACCTTCTCCCAACCACTCCCAAAGATATTAAAAGGATATGTTGTAATACCGTTCATCCTATGGTTTGCTCCGTTCATGATAAACTTAACGCCCTCTGCAATCGCACAGAACTTGCCTATTATCAGTTTATCTCCTAGAAATTCGTAATGGTATTCTATGCTATCATAAAAATTTTCTGGAGATTTTTTATTATCACTATAATAAGTGTAATCTCCAATCTCTACATTTGGTCGCTTAGGCAAATTACTTATATAACAAACTGTTTTTATATTTTCATTTGGATATAGTTTTTTCTTATCTGGTCCTATCATAGAATAACCTCTCTTTCATTTTGCTAACCCGGTTAAGAAATAAAGTTCCAAGCAGAAGCCAATCCTTTCTTGGTATCCTGTTCCATACGTAACCCTTGAACAAACCCTTAACAAGAAAGACTTCACCTTCATTCAAATTTTCTGTTTCTCTGATAGCTTCTTCTAGTAACTCGTTAATATCAATCACGTTGTACTCTCATTATCAATAGCAATATCAACAGCATTGTTGATAAGATTATATATACATTACCAACTTTAGTCAATTACAAAATAAAAAACGCCAAACAAGAGAATGTCTCTCCTGATTGACGATCTCCCCTATCTACATCTATTTGGGGTTCTGGTGTTGTTATTTCTGTTCCACTTCCACCTGCTCTTACAAGCATCCTACCCTCTACTTTTACATTATCTAAGGTTACTTCTCCCTCACCTACACCATCTGCTATGATTAAATCACCTTTTACTGTTACATTCTTTAAGGTTGCATTTGGTGTGTTTACAATTATATTACCTGTATTTACACTTTCATGTACTGTTGCTGTATTTACATAATCTTTGATAATGTTATGCATTACCTGTG
>JAQVWY010000152.1 GCA_028709465.1 Tissierellia bacterium
TCGTTAAATAATTCTTCTTTTCTCATAACTGTTGAAGTGGTAAGTTAATAAAAATTTATGGAGGGTTGAACTCCGGAGTTCAACCCTCCAGATTACCTACTTACACAGTTCGTGGGATACTCCCTGATAAAAAAACAAAAGTGCCTCTCTGAGAGTTAATCTAACCCCATATTCTTTTTGCAATAATTTTAAATTCTTCACAGCTTCTTTTTTGTTTTTTCTTGCTAATAAATATATTAGCTTTTTTTCATATTTAATGTAAATTAATCGTTTATATTCTTGCCTCTCAATATTTGACATATTTTGAATTCTATCTAATGTCTCAAATAAGATTTTTCGGTGTTCCTTGTACTTCTTAATTTGATCTTCAATAGATTTAAATCTTCCTCTAGAATGTGAGTTTGCACGATTAAGTACATTGAATAAATGTTCTTCTATTGTGTAGCACTTTTTTTTGTACAATAATGGTAGTAATAATTGCCAATTTTGCCCTCCATATTGATTCGAAACATAGTAGTTTCTATCATGATAATTTTGAAACAATAATGGAGTCCTGAGCATGTACATTCCTGCTCCAAACCAAAAATTATTCTGCGTAAATAAACAGTCCTCAAATAAATAATCTGTCTTATTATTTAGGTGTTTCTTTCCACCTAACTCATTAATTACATTTAAATTTATTTCATCTAATATATTTGCGTATGATCTTACTATTGAATATTCATCATTATTATCTAATACATTTACCATTTTTTCTATAGCAAATGGAGATGCAAAGAAATCATCGCTATCAGGCCAGATTAAATACTCTCCAGTAATATATTTTAATCCTTTATTAACAGCAAAACCCTGTCCTTGATTTTTTTGATTGATACAAGTTAAAGTGTAACCTTTGTTTTTAAATTTTGAAATATAAGATATCACTACTTCTTCACTATTATCAGTACTTCCATCATTTATAATAAACATTTCGATATTTGGATATGTTTGTTGTATAACGGAGTCAAGTAACCTAAAAATATAGTTTGAGCTATTAAAACACGGTGTTATTATACTTACCTTTTTCATGAAATTAATTTTTTATATTTCTCTTTTAATGTGAATGGTGCAGACCTAAGTAAATTCAATTGTATTTCCTTTAAATTAGTTTTTATGTATGTTCTATTTGAATTTGCTTCTTTTAATTTCATTAAATAGGAAATTTCAAAAGATTTTATACTTATTGGAGAATAAGGTTCTATACCCACAGATGAAAAGTAGTCTCTAAATTTCACATTATCTCCCGAAAGTTGATTTTTACAATTAAAGTCAACCCATAATGCTGGTATATCAAATGACTGTGCAACAATTAAACCATGAAGAGAGCTGGAGATAATAAAATCACAAGATGTTATATTATCAGTTACAGTATGAATATCATCTTTCATATTTATTAGAATACTTTCATTCGTGTGATTTATACTATTTAAAATCTCATTATAATGTATATAATGTGGAATAATTCCAATTTTGTATTTCCTTGCTTTTGGATTTATCAATAGAGGCAATAACAAAGCTGGATCACCAATAATTTCAGGAACCTTATATCCTAAATTTAATAACCTATTTTGTGTTAATTTCCCTCTTACTGCTCTAAAGTCAGCATCATTAATTTTCCAATCTGAATGAATTATCCCTGATCCCCATACAATTACATTTTTTCTATTAAATTTGTGAATTGTACTTCCTATCCCAAAAATAACCTTTGAGGCAAATAGTGATCTAAAAACTCCTTTGAAATCAGAATATTCGCTTTTAAATTTAAGTGCACGAAAATATTTAAGTGGGATTTGATACCATTTATATGGATAAGGAATATTAATTATTTTATTTATAGATAGCTGATTAATGATAAAATAATTAAGTTCATCACCATAATTTGTTGATCCATCCACCATTCTGAACCAATATAAGTTGATTTTTTTCATACTGTTTTTCTTTTTTTTACAAGATAATATTTCAAATCTTCATTATCTCATTAATATAATCATATCGCCTGGAAGTATTTTGAATTCTTCTTTTAATAATGAAACAGGAATTAATTTCCCATTTTTTAATACTATTGAAGTTAAATTGTCTGTTTTAATGCTGATTGCGATCTCTCTGTGCAAATTGATGTTTTGAATCATAAAGAATTCATTTTTATCATTCTTCATCAATGATAACAAAGCATTACCTCCTTTTATGTCAATAGAACTGATAAAAAATGGTGTTTTTAAAAATTGTCTAGTTCCGTTTGGTATTTCGCCATAGAATCCAACATCATGATAATTGCAAGACAGATAAATATATGATAATCTCTGTATTTCTCTGTTTATTTCTTGAAGTAAATAATATTCAGGTGTTCTATTTCCTTTACTATCTATTGGCCCAGATAAATAAGGCTCTCTATCGGGCATCCAATAAGTAAAATATTGTAATCCTTTGCTCCCATATGCAATATTTGAATAAACTTGTAAACGTAAGTGCTCTATTGTAGGTATTGGATATGAATAATGGGCACTACTCATAACAAAAGTCCAGAATGGCACATTTGCTTTTTTCGCAATTCCTGCAATAATTTCTAAATTGTGATACCATGTCGGTTTTATCCAGTTTTTTGTGATTGGGTAATGGTCAAATGATATTATTTTTAATGGTGTCTCAATGGTAAATCGTTCTATATAATTAAAATAACTTTCTGCTGTAGAATAATATTCGTTTGTGTTATTATGGTAGGGAAGTAGATTGATGTAAGTGAAGCGAGTATCATCAATTGATTCAATCTTTTTAGATAATTCAGATAATTGTGGTAAAAATGAAAGTGTGGGTTCATCTTGTAGAAAGTAACCCCCATTTGCAGGGTGATTTTTAAAAAGTTTTACTATAGAGTCTGTATGTGTAAATAGTTCAGGACATGATATTAATGTTTTTATACCTACTAATTCAGAGTAATCTAATACCTGTTTAAGAGTTTCTATACTTTTATATGGATAAAACATTAAATTTAACCCAACGTCTCTTACTTCTCTTATTCTTTCAAGGCTTATAAATTCATCTGGAACACCTCTCCATGCCATCAATGGAAACTCTGTTGTGTCTTTTATTGATGGGTATTTTGATATATCAATTGAGTTAAGGATACTACTAATATCTCGTGCACTAACTTCTACTATTTTTATTTTATCATCCACATCTGTAAAGCAACTATAAAAATTAAGAATTAAAATTATTATAACATAAGTTGCTTTATTCATAGAGTAGTTCATATAATAATATTATTATTCTTTTTTACTAAATTTATTTTCTTTATAAGAAAATGACA
>JAQVWY010000073.1 GCA_028709465.1 Tissierellia bacterium
TCTTGACTTTTTTTATTATCAGTGAATTCCTCATATTCCTTTCCTATCCACAGTTCCGAAAACATGTACATTCCTTTATAACTTAAAGGCAAAAATAAATGCATAAGGGGCAAATGAATATTTTGGTTAAATAGCAGAGATTTAGTCATATCTTCCATTAATCCGTTGTTCACTAAATTATCGCTTTCTTTCACGCCTGATTCAAGAATTTTTAAAAAGGCTTGTATAGATTCGCTAAATTCGTTTTTTACATTTGAAGCGGTATCATAATTTCTAATAAGAGATATTTTTAAATTTTCCATATATTTATCATCCACATCAAAATTGTATTTCACATAATCAAGCAAATTATCTAAATCATTAGAAAAATTATGCAGTAAACCAGTTTCCAGTCTTACCATATTATGAATTAGAAGAGATACATAATCTCTTACAGGACCAAAATCATTCATTTTGGAAATGTATCTGCCTATGAAAGGCAGAATTTCATTTTTTAATATATTTAAATTTAAATCATAAGCTTTTCCATCATTAGAAACTATTTTTTCCGTAATTTCACTGAAAGGTTTTTTTAGCATATCAGGCATATACCTTTCAATATTTTCAAGAGCAGCATTTATAGATTTATTTGTTTCATTTGCAGATAATAAGCAATCATAACTTCTTAAAAAATTCCGTATAATAATTTTAAAATCTTCATTGTTAGGATACTCCTTCAATAAAGCTCTCAAATTTTTGAAAAAGTCTCCATTAAATTTTGTGTAATTTTCATGCTGAAATTTTAAAAATTCTAGTATTTGCCCATCATTCATATCAATGCTTTTCAGGAAATTTTCAAACAAAGCTGCAAGAACATTATCACTTTTAATGTTATTATTAATAAACTGTTTATTTAACAAAAACTTCCTAGCACTTTCAGATAATACAGGAGAGGTTTTTAAAGACTTGATGAATTTGTCATAAACAGAATCAGGATTATAACTAAACAGATTTTGCTCCGTCATATTGCTTTGATCGTTCTTGGTTGTTTTTGTTACTTTAGTAGGGTCTATTACATCAATTGGCTGTGATTGTTCTGTTTTAATTTTTGGTTTATGGCTATTATCATTTATTTGATTATTTGTTTTAATGCTAATATTATTATCAAACATAAAGTCTCCTGTTAATTAATAAATTATAAATTAATTATACTACAAATTTCAAAATTTTTAAATACCTACTAGTCTTCTTACCTATATATATCGGAGAGATTTAAAATTAAGTAAGGCTTAATTTTAAAAAATATAAATAATAACTTATTATTCCTTAATTATTAGAAAAAATTGACGATATTAATTTAGATAAAGGCTAATAAGGAGTGGATAATATGGATAATAATTTAGATTCAGTACTGGACATGTACCTTTTTGAAGCAAATTTGTTATTAGAGCAGTTAGATGATATTTTAATTAGAGCTGAAAGTGAGCAAGCCTTTAATAAGGAGTGCATAGATGAAATATTTAGGATTATGCATACAATAAAGGGTTCATCAGCTATGATGCAGTTTGATAGTATTATGACCATATCACATAAGATTGAAGACCTATTTTACTATATTAGAGAAAACGGTATAGATAAAAAACATAACGAGAAACTTGTGAATCTTGTTTTTAAGTTTACAGATTTTATAAAAGATGAAATTGTAAAAATTGAGGAAAATCAGGAGTTAGAACATAATTTAGAACCTTTTGAAGTTGAAATATTGACTTTTCTTAATGTTATTTCAGGAAAAGTTTCAGAGAGATATGAAGAAGAAGCAGCGCTGACACAAACTGTAAATGATGAAGTCTCGGAATTAAGTGCAAATATCAAATACGTCATAAAAATTATATTTGATGATAATATTGGTATGGAAAATTTAAGGGCATTTCTTATTGTGAACGCGTTGAAAGAAACAGGTATTGAATTTTCATATAAACCAGTGAATGTCGAAGTTATTTCTGAAACAGCTATAGATATAATTAGAGATGGTTTTTATGTGTACATTAGAGACAAAGATTCTTTGAATGTTGCAGTTGCAGTGGTAAGAGAAGCTCTTAATGTTAAGAATTATACAGTGATAGAATATAACGATGAAATTGATCAAACTGAAGCAATTAGACTAGCTGAAAATAAAGGAATAAGTGAAATAAAATCATCAATAAAGAAACAAAATGTTGATAAAAGTAACAAGGATAACAATTCAAAACATAACAAACAAAACTTAATAACGGTTAATCTTTCTAAACTTGATAATTTGGTTAATCTAGTAGGAGAACTTGTAATTGCTGAATCAATGGTAGCTTCAGACAATGAGATTAAAAAACTAAACTCTGAAAGTTTTATAAAGTCTACTAGACAAATGAGAAAACTCACTGATGAGCTTCAGGATATTGTAATGTCTTTAAGAATGGTACCAATATCAGGGGTTTTTCAGAAAATGAAAAGAATTGTTCGAGATATGGGCAAAGAGTTAAATAAGGATGTAGAATTAGTTCTCTCAGGAGAAGATACTGAAATTGATAAAACAATTGTAGATGGAATTTCGGATCCAATCATGCATCTTGTGAGAAATGCCATGGATCATGGAATAGAGTCATATGAGGAAAGAATAGAAGCAGGCAAGGATACAAAGGGCAGCATACGTCTTTCAGCTTCCAACACAGGCGGAGAAATTCATATTACTGTGGAAGATGATGGAAGAGGATTTGAGCCTAAAACAATATTAGAAAAGGCAAAATCTAAAGGGATGCTGACAAAATCCGAAAGCGAATACACACAAAAAGAAATTTTTCAAATTTTAATGCTGCCAGGATTTTCAACTAATTCAAATATAACTGAATATTCAGGCCGAGGTGTTGGCATGGATGTGGTAAAATCAAATATTGAAAAAGTAGGAGGAACAGTAATTTTAGACAGTAAAGAAAGAGCAGGAACAAAAATAACCTTTAAAATTCCTCTTACATTAACTATAGTCTCTGGAATGCAGGTAGTTGTAGGGGATTCTGAATTTATTATTCCTATTAAAAACATTCAACAATCATTTAAAACATCAGAAAAGGAAATAATTAATAATACAGATGGCAGTGAAATGATTATAATAAGAGACAAATGTTATTATATACTTAGAATAAAGAAACATTTTAATATAAAAACAGAAGTTGAAAAGATTGAAGATGGATTACTAATCCTAGTTGGGTCGGGGGATAACAGTATATGTTTGTTTATAGATAAAATAATTGGAGAGCAGCAAGTAGTTGTAAAACCCCTCCCTGTGATATTAAACAAATACAATTTAAAAGAATCTGGAATTTCTGGCTGTTCCATATTAGGAGACGGAAGTATTAATTTAATATTAGATATAAAAAATTTAATAGAAAGTATGTAGATATGGTGAAACTAACAGATAATGAATTTTTAGAATTCGTTGAATATATGCAGAAAAATTATGGCATTGATCTTTCTAAAAAGAGAGTGTTAATAGAAGGAAGGTTATCTAATTTAATAGAAAGAAAAGGAATGACAAGTTTTGGGGAGTATCTTAATAATATAAAAAGAAATAATCAAGAAGAAATAACTATGCTCATAAACAAATTGACAACAAATTACACTTATTTTTATAGGGAAGAAAATCATTTTGATTTTTTGAAGGAGGTTATTTTCCCTTATGAAAGTAAAAATAATAAGGCTAAAACATTAAATATATGGAGTGCAGGATGTTCATCAGGGGAAGAACCATATACATTAGCAATGATATGTGATGATTATTTTAAATTTTCAGGCAATTATAATTCATGGAAGATACAAATTACTGCTACTGACATATCAGATAATGTTCTGACAAAAGCAAGAGACGGTGTATATTCTTTAGACAGCATAAAAAACCTTCCTGAAACCTTTAAAAAAAGATATTTTATAAAAACTAAGGATGATAAATATGAGATCCATCCAGACATTAAGAGATATGTTACATTTAAAGTTTTTAATTTAATGGATACAATTGTTGCTAAAAATAAGTATGATGTAATATTTTGCAGAAATGTAATGATATATTTCAATGGAGAAACAAAACTTAACATAGTTAATAAACTATATGAAGCAACAAAACCAGAGGGATATTTAATGATTGGACATGCTGAAACCATTCAAAGGAGCAAATCAAAATATAAATATGTTAAACCAGCAATATATAAAAAGGAATAATGTATGATAGCAAATAAAATAAGAGTGTTGATAACTGACGATTCTATATTATTTAGAAATATATTGAAAAATGAATTGAGTAAGGATCCTAACATAGAAATTATAGGCACCGCTGCTGATCCTATTGATGCTATGGAAAAAATTAAATCACTAAATCCTGACATAATTACTATGGATATTGAAATGCCAAAAATGGATGGCTTAACATTTATTAAAAAACTAATGGTTGAATATCCAATGAAAGTAGTCCTTGTTAGCTCAATGAACCTAAGTGTTTTTGATGCTCTACAAACAGGAGCAGTAGATTTTGTAAAAAAACCAGATAGGTCTTCTAACAATGATTTACAATCATTTATTAAAGAGCTGAAAACAAAGATAAAGATTGCGTCAATTGCGAAGTTGGTAACATATAAGTCTTCAAAATGTGATGAAAAATTAAGAATTGAAGAAGATAATAGTGATAATAAAAAATCACTATTAAAAATAATTAATTCACCAGCTAAAAAAATTATTGCTATAGGTGCATCTACAGGGGGTACAGAAGCAACACTTAAAATATTAAAGGAGTTGCCTCAAAATTTTCCAGGAATCTTGGTAACACAACACATGCCTGCAGGATTTACAAAAATGTATGCAGATAGACTCAACAAAATTTGCAGCCTGGAAGTAAGAGAAGCTATACATGGAGATAGAGTAGAAAATGGAATTGTACTTATTGCCCCAGGTGATAAACATATGAAATTAAAGAAAGATTCAAAAGGTTATTATGTCGCCTGTGAGTATGGTGAAAAGGTGAATGGACATTGCCCTTCTGTGGATGTACTTTTTAATTCAGTAGCAGAAACAGCTGGAAAAAACTCAGTGGGCATAATTCTTACAGGAATGGGCAAAGATGGAGCATTAGGTCTTATGAACATAAAAAATAAAGGGGCATATACCATAGGGCAGGATGAAAAATCTTCTGTGGTTTATGGAATGCCAATGGTTTCATATAATATTGGAGCAGTTATGGTACAAGCCTCCATTGAGAATATAGGAGAAATTTTGATTAAATATTTAAATGAGAATTAATGTTGAAAAACTTAATTTTCCTCTATTTAGACCGATACATATTGGAGAGTTTACTTATTATAATTAGGAGGAACAAAAACAAGATGATTTTTAAGAAAAAGAAAAGTACCAATAAAATTAGAGGGACTAGAGCTATTAAAAGTGTAAAAGGAAAGCTTGTATCAGTTATATTTATATTAATGGCACTTTTGATGACTACAACTACAATCATTATATCTTTAACAGTTAATTCTAGTTTCACTATTGATAAAAAGGATTTATTGAAAGAATCCGCACATAGTATTAGCCATGAAGCTGAATTATTTTTTGAGCGTTTTATTACAATTGTAGAGCAAATGGCAACAGACAGAAACATACAAAACTATTTAGCTGCAACAAAGGAAGGGGATATACCTATACTTGAAGAAATATCAGGATATGAAGTAGTAGTAGAAACATTATTAGAAAGTCAAAAATTAGATGAAGATATAATTTTGTCTACATGGATAGCCGAAGATACTCCATCAGAAAATATAAATTGTTTTGCCGGTTCTTCTGATGAAACATATGATATAACCACGAGAGGTTATTATAGAACTATAACAGAAGGGGTTGTAAATATTTCAGATCCTTATGTGGATTATACAACAAATAGTATGGCAATTGCCATAACTGCTCCAGTATATTCAAAGGGTAAAATTGTTGGTTTAACAGGAATTGATATTTCTATAGATGCACTAGCTAATGTAGTTAAAAAATATGAGCTAGGTGAAACAGGTTTTTTTACATTGCTCACACAAACAGATATAGTAACTTCTCATCGTGATGAAGATAATTTGTTGAAAAATGTAAGGGAAATAGGATTAAGCGATAATATGTTAGAATCTATAGCAAATAAAAGTGAAGAAATTATAGATTATACATATGGTGATGAAGAATTTTTAGGCGATGTTATGGAAATAGGAGATACAGGATGGAAAATAGTATCAGGATTGCCTAAAGCAGAATTTACAGCTGACACTAATGCTTTAATAAGAATAATAATTATTATTTATGTTATTATAATTATAATTTTATCTGCAATAATCTATATAGTTATAGGAATATTTACAAAGCCAATTGTAGAAGTTACTAAAATAACAAATAAATTAGCTGATGGTGAATTAGATGTAAGTATTGATGTAAAAAGCAACGATGAAATAGGTGAATTGGCAAAATCAATATATAGTTTAACTAATCGTTTGAAATCATATATTGTTTATATTGATGAAAGTGTTGATGTATTAAATGATATTTCAAATGGCAATTTAGTAATGGAACTTAAAAATGATTATCAAGGAGAATTTGCTAAATTAAAAGGTGCATTATATAATGTTTCTAATACATTAAAAGAAACAATAGGGAAAATAAAAACTTCAGCAGATTCAATAAATGCCAATGCAGAGCAAGTATCTTCTGGTTCTCAAGTATTAGCACAGGGAACTACTGAACAAGCAAGTGCTATAGAGGAATTATCAGCAGAAATAAATGAAATATATTCAACTATAATAGAAAATGCTAATAATGCAGAAAATGCTGGCAAAATAGCATTAGAATCCTCATATGAAATTGATAGAGGTAATGAAAAGATGAGGGAAATGCTCACAGCAATGGATGAAATAAGCGAATCCTCAAATGAAATATATAAGATTATTAAAGTAATAGATGACATAGCTTTCCAAACAAACATACTTGCTTTAAATGCAGCTGTGGAAGCTGCAAGAGCAGGTTCAGCTGGTAAAGGGTTTGCAGTAGTTGCAGATGAAGTTAGAAATCTCGCTGGAAAATCAGCAGAAGCAGCGAAACAAACAACAGTATTGATAGAAAGCTCAATAAATGCAATTAACAAAGGAACAGCATTAGCAGATGAAACAGGCAAGTCACTGGAGGAAATAGTAAATAAAGCTAAACTTACTGGAGATTTAGTCAAGGGTATAGTAGAATCATCAACACAGCAAACTGTTTCAGTTAATCAAATAAAGGGTGGAATTGAGCAAATTTCATCAGTCGTTCAAGAAAATGCTGCAACAGCAGAAGCATCAGCATCTAACAGTGAGGAATTATCAGGGCAGTCCCATATATTAAAAGATTTAGTAAGTCAATTTGAAGTGTAAGGCGAATTAGGAAATAATGATATAAAAAACTGTCTTAAAACAAATGCTTTTTAAGGCAGTTTTTATTGTGAATACAATAAGGATCAAATATTGTCTTATAGGTTTTTTAATTTTATTGCTTAATTAATTTAATTATTGGTCGATATATGATTAATAGATTGTGAAATTAGTGAAGTTAATTATAAATAATAAGGCAAAGGAGGAACATTATGTCTATCTTATCAACTAGCATTTATGGTTCAACTATTAATAAGGGAGTAGGTGGTTTGCTTTCAGGACTTGAAACGGATGAATTAGTGAATCAAATGGCTGCAGGTACGAGAAATAAAATAAACAGAGCATATCAGTCTAAACAAAAATTGGTGTACAGACAGGAAGCTTATAGGGAAATTAGTTCAAAACTTTTAAGTTTTAGCAATAAATATTTGTCATTTTCATCTAGCCAGAAAACAAATTTATTAAGTTCGAAATTTTTTGAATCCTACAGCATAAAATCATCATCAGAATTTGTAAATGTATCAGGCAACGGAGAAAATATTAAAAATTTTACTATAAATGAAGTGTCAAGCGTTGCAACAAACACAAGTTTTACATCAGAAAAAAAGGTTTCAAATCAACTTATAAATTCTAGTGCACTAACTCAATATACATCATCTATTGCAGGAGAAACAATGACTATTGAACATGATGGCAAAAAATATTCTATCACCATAGATAGTGACTTTGGAAAGGGTCTTAAAACAGCAGATGGTATTGAAGAAAGAAATGTAAAATTTGAAGATGTAATAGAGCAGCTAAATAAGCAGCTTGCTAAAATTCCAGGCAATGAAAAAAATGAAATGTTAAAATATGAACTTCATAGTGAAACAGGAGACAGTTATAAAATTATTATTAAAACAACAGATGAAACTAAAATTGCAAAGTTATCAGCAGCAAGCAATAATTTGTTAAATGTATTAAAAATGGAAGTGGGCAAGGAAGCTTCATCTCAGGGGTATGTAAACAGTGCAGATTTAACTAAAACAGCTTCCGACATTTTATCCAATAAAGATGCATTTATAACATTTGATTATAATGGTGTTCAAAAAACTGTTAATTTAAATGAAAGTATCACCGACCAAGCTAAATTAAAAGATTATTTGCAAAATGAATTAAATAAATTATATGGCAGTGATAAAATAGAGGTAGCTTTAAATAGCGTAAAAGATAAAGATGGAAATGATACTGGATATGAGGCTATCACATTTAAAACAACATATAAAGAAGGACAGACAGTCCAAACCGACTTAATAGGAGTTACAAATATTAACAGGGAACTTGGCAATTATATAGGGATAAAATCAGGTACATACAACAGATTTGATACAAATAAATCTTTAAGGGAAGCAGGAATATCATGTTTAGAAGATGCAGATGTTTATAAAATTGAAATAAATGGTGAAGAAATGTCATTTGATAGTTCCATGTCCGTTGCTGATGTTATAAATGCAATAAATAACAATGCAAAAGCGGGAATTAAATTATTTTATTCATCTACTACAGACACTTTTTCTGTTAAATCAACTGAAACAGGTGCTAATGAAAAAGTGACCATAAGAGATGTATCTGGTAATGGAAATTTAGCAACAGCATTGTTTGGAACGGGAATAAACAATATTATTCAAGATGATGAATATATTAAATATGAAAATGGTGTTGAAAATATTTATAAATTAATAAATGGAGAAGAAACATTAGTAGGAAATGCAGCTTATAACAGTGATAATAAAGAATATTATATTGATTATAATGATTCATATGATGGTACGGGTGTAGATTCTACAAAGAAAGTTGATTTTATAATACATCATGGCACTGACACAGTTATGACATACACATTGAATGGTGTAGAAGCCACCGTTACAAGATCAACAGCTAATTTCAACATAGACGACATGAATATTAGTTTAAATGAAAAGGCAAAAAATTCAATTAATTTTGAAAATCCTGCGACATTTCAGGTAAATAGCAATACTGAGGAGATAATAGAAAAGGTTAGAGAATTTATTAATGAATACAATGAAATAATAGATTTAATAGGTAAAAAAACCAGTGAAAGACCTAAAAGAGAATACTTACCACTTACTCCAGAACAAATGAGTGATATGGAAAAGGATGAAATTGAAGAATGGACTGCTGAAGCTAAAAAAGGAGCACTTTATGGGGACAGCAATATGCAAAACATATTAAATAAATTAAAAAATGTTATGTTTAGTAAAACTTCTGTTAGCTCTTTGTCGTTATCTGATATAGGAATATCCACTGGAATCATGGATAGAAGTGGAAAGCTAAACTTTGATGAAGAAAAATTTAAAACAAAATTAGAACAAAATCAAAATGAGGTTCAAGCTTTATTTACAGGAAGAGGAAAAACTGATGAAGATATAAGTGGAATTTCACATCAATTACAAGGTATTTTAAGAGCCAATATAGGCTTTAGTGGTACAACAGGAATATTAATTGACGAAGCAGGATTAGACAATGGTTTAACCTCAGATAAAAATAGCATCTCTTTAAAGATGAAGGAATATGACAAAAGACTTAAAGTATTAAAGAAGTCTTTAGAAGAAGAAAAAGAAAGATATTGGAAGAGATTTTCAGCGCTAGAACAAGCACTTAACAATTTAAATGCTCAAAGCTCTTGGCTTACAGATATGATGGGAGGAAATTAAATTATGTTAAATCCATATGAACAGTATAAAAAAACATCAGTTAATACTATGACTAAAGGAGAACTGCTCCTTTTGCTGTATGATGAAGTTATTAAAAAATTAAATATAAGTAAAATATTATTGGAAAACAAAGATTACAAGGAAGCAGAAATCCATTTATCTAAATGCAGAAATATAATAAACCATTTAATAGTGTCATTAGATGAAAAATATGAAATTTCTAGAGAATTAAAGGAAATGTATTTTTTCTTTAACAGAGAAATATTAAAAGCTTCGATTTCTAAAAATGATAAGAATATTGATGATATACTTCCATTAATTAAGGATTTAAGAAATACATGGGCAGAGGCAGATAAAATATCAAGAACTTCAAAATTAGAGGTATTATGATAAATTTACTAAACCAAAAATTAGAAGCGATTCTAAATTTAAAACAATATACAAAAGAAATAATATCTCTTTCATCAAAAATAGATGATGAGAAAATTAATTCTTTAATTGATGGAAGAGTAGAATATTTTGAAAAAATAAATGAAATAAACGATGAAATTTCTTTAAAAGTAAAGGAAGATAATTATTTTGAAACTGAAGAAATGAAAATTATTAATGAAAAAATAAAAGCAGAATTTAATGAAATAATTCTTCTTGATAATAAATTGCGAAAAAATATTAATGCAGAAATAAAAAACATTAAAGATAAACTCAATCAACCAAAAACAAATTCAAAATTAATAAATATTAAAATATAGTCCTTAATATTATTGAAATAACAGGAGGTTCACTATGGCGTTATTATGGAATAAAAACTTTGAGGTAGGAGTAGATTTAATCGATTCTCAGCACAAACAGTGGTTTGAAAAAGCGGATAAGTTGTTTGAAGCAGGTAAAAACGGTAAATCAAAGGAATATATAATTCAATTATTTGATTTCTTGGATGATTACACTAAGACCCATTTTAGAGATGAAGAAAAATACATGAAAAGCATCAATTATCCTCAGTTGGCTCATCAGAAGCAAATGCATGAAGACTTTATCAAAAAATTATCTCAATTGAGAAAGGATTATGAAACTGCAGGAGCCAATCTAACTGTAATATTAGCAGCTAATCAATTTATGCTTGATTGGCTGACAAAGCATATCACCAACGCAGACAAAAAAATCGGTGAATATGTTAAGGGTGATTCTGGGGACGGAGTGAAGTGACCTCAAAGTTCCCGTCACCAAAGTTCCATGGATTTTAACAATTAATTAATGGTTCTCATTTAATATGTAGATTTAATAACTTTTGATAAACCGGAGTTACTATAGTCATAACCCATATCGGTTATAGTGACATTCATGTAGTCTTTATCATAAAGTAAGTCTATATCATCACCTACAGTCCCATCTGCATTTATAATACGAATAATAGGTCTCATTATGTTTTCTGTATAATTCTTTACAACTACAGCTAATTTATCATTGCTTAGCCTAACAAATGTTCCTATAGGATATGCAACTATAATTTTTAGAAAATGTTTTAATATTTCATAATCAAATTGTTTATCTGCACAACCCATAATATATTCTATTACTTCGTTAGGGAAAGAAGTTTTTTTGTAGGATCTATCTGAAGTTAATGCATCATATACATCACAAACAGATAATACCTTACCATAATAGTGTATGTTGCTATCTGTTTTGCCATAAGGATATCCTGTCCCATCTAATTTTTCATGATGATTTTCAATTCCACTTAATACATCATAAGAAACAAGATTTTTTAATTTTTTTACAGCATTTTCAGGATGAGTTTTTATTATTTCAAATTCTTCATTAGTAAGTTTCCCTGGTTTATTAAGTATTTCTACTGGTATTAACATTTTTCCTATATCATGCAGCAGTCCGGCCATACCTAAATCATGGATTTTTTGTTCGCTAAGCCCCAGTGAAATACCTGTTGATATACTTAACAATGCTACATTAAGACAATGTTGATATGTATAAGTATCATAATTTTTAAAATCAATTATATTGTAAGTCAGATTATCTTTATATAGCAGTTCTGTAATTAAATCATCTACTATGGAAGAGACTTTCTTTATTGATGATCGGTTAATTTTTCCTGAGCTCATTTTAAACTCATAATAAATATCTTTTGTTTGAGATAAAGATTTAGACAATAATTTGTCATCAATATAAGATTCAACAATTATATCAGCAAATTCTTCACTTTCTATATAGGCACCATCTATATTGTGATATGTAATTTTTTGAATATATGTATTATTTAGCACTTGACCCTTTGTTAAAAGCAATGTATTAAAATTACTATTATTATATAGATAAATGTCTTTTGCTAAGATCATTCCTGGTTTAAGATATTTGTTTGTAATAAATAACATTTATAACTCCATTAATCTTTTAGAATTCTTGGGAGGGAGATTAAAATTTAATATACGTCCCTAAAGTTTAACGTTCCTAAAGTTTATATAATTCAAATAGCTAATGCCAAATTATGGTCTATTATAACATAAATTTCGACAAAAAGGTCTATCTTTTTAAATTAATTATATAAATTTTAAGCTGCGACTCTCAAAGTTCAAATATCCCCGAAAAATTTTTAAAAAAGTACTAAATTATTTTGAAAAGTATTCGATATATGTTTTGTAAGGGTAATATATTTTCAATACCTGGGCCCGGTGTTGAAAATACGTAACCAAATAATATTTAAGGGAAGGATCCCGAATATAAATTACATGGAGGTAAAAAAATGAGAATTCAACACAATTTAAATGCAATGAACTCTTTAAGACAATTAGGTACAAACAATAATGCAACAGGTAAAAATTTAGAGAAATTATCATCAGGTTATAGAATCAACAGAGCAGGTGATGATGCAGCAGGACTTGCAATTTCTGAAAAAATGAGAGCTCAAATAAGAGGACTTGAACAAGCATCAGCTAATGCTGAAGATGGTATATCTTTAATTCAAACTGCTGAGGGTGCTTTAAATGAAACAACATCAATAATTCAAAGATTAAGAGAATTATCAGTACAAGCATCTAACGATACAAATACAGCAGATGATAAGGTTGCAATTCAAAAAGAAGTTGAACAGTTAAAAGAAGAAATTGATAGAATAGGTAATACAACAGAATTTAACACAACAAAGTTAATTGACGGTTCTATAGGAGTTAAAAAAGCACCAGGAGTTGATAATGCAGCTGTAATAAGTTCATCGCTTGGAAAAGAGACTGCTGCTGCAGCAGATAGTGCAGCTGATGTAAAAACAGCTACTTTTACACCTGTTGATGGAACCCTTAATTTACAGATTGATGGTGCTAAAATTGATGTTGCGATAACAGCTACTGAATATGCAGGATTTGATGATGCTACTAATGTAGATACTAAATCTTATGCTGCAAAATTACAGGAAGATATCAACAAGGCAATTTCTGATTACAATAAAGCCCATGAAACAAATATTGCCAATGTAACAGTTTCTGCTGCTACAGATCAAGATGGAACAATTAGCATTAAGTCTGGAACTTTAGGAAGTACTTCTACTGTTGATATTTTAGCTAATGCAGCTTCAGCAGGATTAGGATTGACTGCAGATGCTACTACTAATATAAAATCAGTTGGTACTGAAGGAATATTTTCTGCAGCTGGTGCAGCTCAAGTAACAGCTATTGCTGCTGATGCAGTTTTAACTATGAATATTGATGGAACTGATATACAGGTTGATTTGGCTGCTGTTGGAGCTGCTACTTATACTGATGATGATGATATGACTGATTTGGCAACTGATTTACA
>JAQVWY010000074.1 GCA_028709465.1 Tissierellia bacterium
TAGGTGGAACACCTCATTACTTATCTCAAATCAAGTCAAAGGAAACTTTTGAAGAAAATATTAAACGTCTATTTTTTGATATATCAGGCTATTTATACAATGAACCTATGATGCTGTTTCAACAGGAGCTTAGAGAACCTGCAATGTATAACTCAATCGTTGCTGCAATTGCATCTGGCGCTTCACGACTTAATGAAATTTCTACAAAAATAAATGAGGATAGTTCTAAAGTAGGAAAATATCTTCAAACCCTTATAAATCTACAAATCGTGAAAAAAATATATCCGTTTGGAGAAAATCCACAAAATAGTCGTAAAGGAATTTATCGTGTTGCGGATAATTGTTATGACTTCTGGTATCGTTTTGTATTTTTAAGTAGACCAGAAATTGAAAGTGGCAGTGGAGATCTTGTTGCCGATGATGAAGTATTTGGCGAAAAACTATCTTCATACATTGGAAAACCTCCTTTTGAAACCATTTGCTTACAGTATTTGCAACGGATAAACCGAAATAAAAAGCTTCCTTTTACTGCAACTTCATTTGGTACATGGTGGGGAGTTGATCCGAAAGAAAAGGTACAGACTGATTTTGATGTGGTAGCGGCAAATCGTACAGATAAAAAGATTATTTTAGGTGAATGTAAGTGGAAGAACAAAATTAATGATGTTGCTGAAATTGAAAAATTAATAGGAAAAGAGCACTTGCTAAGTGAATATAAAGATCGATATTATTATTTCTTTTCAAAAGTACCTTTTACTAAAGAAGCAAAACAGTTGAAAAACCAAAATATAAAATTAGTTACAACTGATATGCTATTTAAATGTAATAATATTAATTTGTAAATCCTGTAGTGGAGAGCAACAATATCAATTTTCTCTTGTAAACAAGTTAATATGTGCCTGCAAGCAATAAACTAATAGGGAACTTATTTAAATATTTTACGTCTATTAAGTTAAAGGATGTGATAATATGAGAAAGTTCATAGGAATTATTTTGCTGATAAATTTTGCAATAGCAATTTGCAGCTGTTCAAAACAAATTTCATTTGATGCTTATGAAAAATTAATTGAAAATCTTGAAAACATGAATTATACAATAAAGGCAGAAGATGTAGAAGAAGATATTCTTAATGGGGAGCGAAAGTGGTTAACTGTTGATGAAAATGCTAACATCTCTGTTTATTTATATGTAAGCAGTGATGAAATGGAAAAGGATGCTTCTTATATATCTGATGATGGCTTCACTTATGATAATGGGAAACACGCAACTACTATAGAATGGGTTTCATATCCTCACTTTTTCAAATCAGAAAACATGATTATTCTTTATGTGGCAGATAATTTAGAAATTATTCAAACACTTGAGAAACTTGTAGGACCTCAATTTGCAGGAGAAAAACTACTTCAATCTAATTTTGACTTACAGAAGGAAGATCAAATAAAAATGTCTATTGAAGGACTAGAGATAGAACAGCCTTTTCAATTAGCTGAACAAGAAATTAGGCCAATTGAACTATTAAATCCTTTAGAACCTGAAATAGAACCTGTAAAATTATTGGAGCCTAATCTAGACCAACAATTAAAACCGGCGGAGTTATTAGAACCTAATGAGACATGGGGGACTTAGTGACAGATTTAGATGATTTTATTATAAATTTAGACAGGCTGGATCCTAAAAAGGACTGTCTCTGAAAGCTATTGTTTAAATACTGTAACTTGTGGTATAATAAGGTAACAATTAAAATTCTGGAGGGAATATGTATACAGAAATTTCTAAAGATTTATTTGATTTTTTGGAAAAAAGCCCTAGCTGTTATCATACTATTGAATCAATAAAAGAAGAATTAAATGAAAATGGTTTTATAGAGTTATTAGAAAGCAAAAAGTGGGATTTAGAACTAGGTAATAAATATTATGTAACACGTAATTCATCATCTATTATTGCATTTGCCATAGGGGATGATTTAAAAGATTACAGTTTTAATATTATTGCTTCTCATTCTGATTCACCAACGTTCAAAATAAAGGAAAATTTTGAATTAGAAACAAATAATCAATACATACGACTTAATACTGAAAAATATGGCGGGATGATTTATTCCACTTGGATGGACAGACCTTTGTCGGTTGCTGGAAGGGTTGTTGTTATAAATAATGATAAAATAGAATCGAGATTAGTTAATATTGATAAGGATTTATTGTTAATTCCTAATGTTGCAATTCATATGAACAAAGATGCTAACAGTGGAATGAAATACAATGAACAAGTGGATTTATTGCCTTTGTTTGGGACATATGAAAATAGCAAAAAAAAGTTTATGGATATTGTTGCTGAATATGCGCATGTATTAAAAGAAGATATTTTAAGTTCTGATCTATTTTTATATAGCCGAGTAAGGCCTACAATTTGGGG
The DNA here is from genome assembly GCA_028709465.1 of Tissierellia bacterium. Classification (GTDB taxonomy): domain Bacteria; phylum Bacillota; class Clostridia; order Tissierellales; family Sedimentibacteraceae; genus Sedimentibacter. Next base: position 2,413 of record JAQVWY010000074.1, read on the forward strand.
AAGTGCTAATGAATTTATTTCTGCTGGTAAACTTGATGATTTACAATGTGCCTTTTCTTCTTTAAAATCATTTATTTCTTCTTCTAATACGAAATCTATTAATGTATATTGTTGCTTTGATAATGAAGAGGTTGGAAGTGGTACTAAACAAGGAGCTGCTTCAACGTTTTTAAAGGATACATTAAGCAGAATTAATTATAATATAGGTAAGACAAAAGAGGATTATTTATGTGCTCTTTCTTCTTCATATATGATTTCAGCAGATAATGCTCATGCAGTACATCCTAATCACCCTGAATTTAGTGACCCTACAAATCGTGTTTATATGAATGAAGGAGTTGTTATTAAATATAATGCTAATCAAAAATACACAACTGATGGAATTAGTGCCGCAATATTTAAAAACTATTGCAACAAAGCTAATGTTCCATATCAAAATTATACTAATCCTTCTAATATCCCCGGAGGAAGCACCCTTGGGAATATAGCTTCAACTCAAGTTAGTATAAAAATGGTTGATATTGGAATTCCTCAACTTTCAATGCATTCATCTTATGAAACGGCAGGCATAAAAGACACATATTACATGATTAAGGTGTTAGAAGAATTTTATAATCATCATATTAAAGAAACAGAAAATCAAAGTTGGAATATAATGATTGAAAACCAATAAATTCAAATTTTAGATTTGTCATCCTGAACGATAGTAAAGGATCACTTATATAGAGAAAATGAGATTCTTCACTACAGCTTAGAATGACAGGAATTTTAGTTATTTATAGCAATGACAGTGTAGTTAATATAATGCAATAAATAAGTATAGCTTAATAAAACCTAAATAGCACGCAATTATATTATCAATGTTCTGTGATTAAAAATAGGAGAAAACCATGTATAAAGAAAATAAAGGCTATGCATATGAAGAAATTGCAAAAAAATATTTAATAAAAAATAATTACAAAATTATTGAGCAAAACTTTATTAGCAAGTTTGGAGAAATTGATATTATTGCTATTAAAGATGGTATATTATGCTTCATTGAAGTAAAGGGCAGAAAAAACACTGAATTTGGGTTGCCAAGAGAAGCCGTTACAAAATACAAGCAAAAAAAAATCATATTTGCAGCCAAATATTTTCTTTTAAAGGGTAATTATAATAATGTACAATGCAGGTTTGATGTTATCGAAATTATATTAGACAAAAAGGAAGTAAATCATATTGAAGATGCATTTTGGGCTTAACATTAGACTTTTTTGTTGAAAATATATATTTTTTATGTTAATATTTTAGAAAAATTGATTAGTAGTTAGGAGCAACATTTTGAACAATTTAAACAAAAACAAATATACTGTATCATTCACTACATTAGGTTGCAAAGTAAATCAATTTGAAACTGAAGCCATGACTGAAATATTAGAAAAAGAAGGTTTTAATGTAGTCCATGATAATGATAACAGCGATATTTATATTATAAATACATGTGCAGTTACTAAAGAAAGCGAAAGAAAATCAAGACAATTTATAAACAGAGCAAAAAGAAATAACCCTGATGCATTGGTTGTAGCTGTAGGTTGTAGCGTGCAGCTTAACAGTAAAAAAATCAATGAAGAAACACAGGTTGATATAACAATTGGTACAAAACATAAAGGTGAAATTGGAAAATTAATAAAAGAAAAACTCAAGTGTAATATTGATGATAATATTAATGTAAATCAAGAAGAATATTTAATCGAGGATTTCAGTGGCAAAGAAGATTTTGAAGAATTAAAAATTTCAACTGTTCATGATAAAACGAGAGCTAATATTAAAATACAGGATGGTTGTAGCCAATTTTGTTCTTACTGTATAATTCCATACGTTAGAGGACCTATAAGAAGCAGAAATCAAAAAGATATTATTGAGGAAGTAAAAAAAATTGCAGCAAATGGATATAAAGAAGTTGTAATTAACGGAATTCATATATCTTCCTATGGGAGAGATAAAAAGGAACAGGATGCATTAATAAAATTAATTGAAGATATTAACGATATTGATGGTATTGAAAGAATTAGATTAGGTTCTTTAGAAACAAATATTATAACTGAAGATTTTGCTAAACGCATATCTCAATTAAAGAAAGCATGTCATCATTTCCATCTTTCTCTACAAAGTGGCAGCGACAGTGTTTTAAAACGTATGAACAGGAAATACACTTCTTCGGAATATAAAAATAATGTTCAAATTTTAAGAAAATACATGCCGGATTCTGGAATTACAACAGATATTATTGTAGGTTTTCCTGGTGAAACAGATGAGGAATTTAATGAAACATATGAATTTGTGAAAGAAATTAAGTTTTCAAGAATTCATGTATTTAAATATTCCATAAGAGAAGGCACTAAAGCAGCTGAAATGGAAAATCAGGTTGATAATAAAATTAAATCTCAAAGAAGCAAATTGTTGATTGAATTAGGTGAAAAAGTTTCACATAATTTTATGAAGCAATTTATAAATAAAGAAGTGTCAGTACTAGTAGAAACTCAAAAAGATGATAATATATATGAAGGATATACTTCTAATTATTTAAAAGTTTTAGTAAAATCTGAAAAGGATATTAAGTCACAATTAATTAATGTTGATATTAAAAATATTAAGGATGATTATTTATTGTCTTATTAATATTAAATATATTTTATTGCTATAAATAATAGAAGTTTAACGTTATTCTGGAACCGAAGTTTGAAGAATCTCTTCGTTGATAGTATGAGATCCTTCACTGTTCAGGATGACAAATAATATTTCTACATTGCGAGGTGAAAAAATGAACTGTATTTTTTGTAAAATAGCTAACAAGGAAATTCCATCCCAAATTGTATTTGAAGATGATAATGTTATTGCTTTTAAGGATTTAAATCCTCAAGCACCTGTACATATACTTGTAATACCTAAAAATCATATTTCTTCAATAAATGAAATTAATAGTGAAAATAGTTATGTTGTTTCAAAAATATTTGAAGCCATAAATAAAATTGTTGTACAAGAAAATATTAGTGAATCAGGTTACAGGGTTATAAGCAATTGTGGTGAGAATGGATGTCAAACTGTAATGCATCTTCATTTCCATATTCTTGGTGGAAAAAAATTGTCAGAAACTTTCTAAAAATAAGTTGCATTTAATTATGCTTTTGTGTATAATGAATAAGTGCTATTTTAAACTCGCTGGTGTCATTGGACATACAGTGGTGATACGAGGGGAGGGTAGCAAAAATGACAGAGGTAAAAGTAAGAGAAAACGAGTCTATTGACAACGCTCTTAGAAGATTTAAAAGACAATGTGCATTAACTGGTGTTATGTCTGAAGTTAGAAAAAGAGAGCATTACGAAAAGCCAAGTGTAAAACGTAAAAAGAAAGCAGAAGCGGCTCGTAGAAAGAAAACTAAAAAAGCAAGATAAGATAAGAGGTGAACATATGCCTTTAAAAGAGAAACTCATGGATGACCTAAAGGAATCTATGAAATCTAAAGAAAAAGTCAAAAAAAATGTTGTGACCATGATTAGAGCAGCTATTAAGCAAAGAGAAGTAGATGAGAGAATTGAACTTGATGATACGGATATAATAGATATAATAGCTAAACAAATTAAGCAAAAACGGGACTCAATAGATGGCTTTGAAAAAGGCAATAGACAGGATCTAGTAGATCTTACAAATGAAGAAATAAAAATACTTTTAGATTATTTACCGCCTCAACTGTCAGAAGAAGAGCTTGACACAATTGTCAAAAAAGCAATTGAAGAAACAGGCGCTCAGACAAAAAAAGATCTGGGTAAACTCATGGCTCTTATAATGCCTCAAGTAAAGGGCAAGGCTGATGGTAAGTTAGTAAATCAAATCGTAGCAAAATATTTGCAGTAGACAAAAAACCCTGATAAATCAGGGTTTTTTTAGTTAGCATATGAAAGGTTGAACTTGCATAATAATATATAAAGGTAAGGGGACACACCTTTAGTGTGGGGATAGTATTTGGGATAAAGGAATGTCCCCGAATAATTGTCTTTGGGGGTAAAGGAATGTCCCCAATTGGAATTTGTTTTAGGGGGGAGTTCATGAAGTTTAAAAAGTTAAGAAATAAACTGGCAGATGACCTGGAAATCCCTAATAATGTTGTTTCGGATAATTTTGAAATGAGATTGCAGGGTAACAATAAGGTTATAGTTGAAAATCATCTTGGCATAACAATTTATGAAAATGATATTGTGGGAATAAAAGCTAAAGATCAAACAATAATGATAAAAGGATCTAAATTTAAAATAGAAGAAATTAATGATTATATAGTTATAGTAAAAGGAGTTGTAGAAGAAATAAAAATAATTACAAAGGGGTAAAATTATATGTTAATATTTAAATTATGTAATTTTATAAAAGGCTATGTAGTAATAAATTTAAAAACTGCAGACTATGAAAAAACATTAAATTTACTCCGAAGAAAAAATATTAGAATATGGGATATAGAAAAATTAGATGAAGGTATTAAATTTAAGATTTTATATGAAGATTACAAAAAATATACTGAAATAGTAAATAATCAAAACTATGAATTAATTAATAAAAAAGGCGTATCACTTAAATATAAAGATTTAAAGTTGCGAAAAGGTTTCATAGCAGGTATTATTATACTTATATTTTGCTTTTTTATATTTTCAAGTTTAGTATTTAATATTGAAGTAGTTGGTGCTGATAATAATTTGTCAAATCAAATAATTAATATATTAAATGAGAACAATATTAGCATGCCACAAGTATCTTCAACATTAAACGATAAGAACATTGAAACTATATTGCTTAAAAACTTGGATAATTTGAAGTTTGTTGAAGCGTATATAGAAGGTTCAAAACTCATTATTTTTGTTAAAGAAAAGGAAAATGAGAATATTGAATTAAAAAATAATGAACCATCGAGCATTGTATCCACAAAAAATGCAATTGTAAATAAAATCATAACTAAAAATGGTCAAACTGTTGTAAGGGAAGGGGATGTTGTTTACGAGGGTCAAACTCTTGTTATGGGAATTGTTAAAAAGAGAAATTCTGAAGAGTTCATGATGGTTCCTTCTGATGGAACTATTTACGGAAAAACATATTACAAATTTGAATTAAAAGAAGAAAAAGCAAGAAATGTACTAATTTCAACAAATAAAAATAAAAAATCTTATTTTATAAAAATAAACGATAAAAACTTAAAAATAATAGGTGACACAAAGCCTTTTGAAAATTATAATTATAGGGAGGAAGAAATTAGAATTCCTATTATTTCTAGATTTACTAATATTTCATTTCTTATAGGGAAATACTATGAAGAAAAACAAGAAATAATTAATATTGATGAAATAACTGCTCAAAATAAAATGAAGATAAAATTATATGACGATTTAATCAAAATGTGCAGCAATGATTCTAAAATACTTAACACTTCATTTGATTTTCAAGACGATGAAAAGAATTATTATTTAAATGCGCAAATTGAAGTTATTGAGGATATAGGAAAAAAGGTTAGAATTTATCCTACTGATGAAAAAATTTCAGATGAAAATAAAGAAAACATAAATGATTAAAATAGGGAGGATTAATGGAAATATACGAACAGAGAATTTTAATAACTAATCAAGATAGTATCAGCAAATTACTAGGAACTCACGATAAAAATTTAAAAATCATTAAAAGCTATTATGATGTTAATATTTTGATTAGAAATGATGAAATAAAGGTTATTGGAGATAAATCATCATCAAAGATAGTTGCTAAAATATTAGAAGATATGATGAATACTATTGAAAATGAGGGAGAAATAACAGAACAAAAATTATCATATATAATAGAAGCTAATAAAAATGAAATAGATATTGATTTCAATAAAATGTTAAAAGATGTAATAGTTACAACTTCTTCAGGAAGGGTAATAAAGCCTAAAACTGTTGGGCAGAAAAGATATATGGATTTAATTACATCCAACGATATTACATTTGGTATAGGTCCTGCTGGTACTGGTAAAACATATTTGGCTGTTGCGGCAGCCGTTAATGCTTTTAGAAGGAAAGAAGTTGAGCGTATTATATTAACTAGACCTGCTGTTGAAGCTGGAGAAAAATTAGGGTTTCTGCCTGGTGATTTACAAGACAAGGTTGATCCTTACTTAAGACCTTTGTACGATGCATTATTTGAAATAATGGGTATTGAAAATTTTATGAAAAATGTTGAAAAACAATTAATTGAAGTTGCTCCATTGGCATATATGAGAGGAAGAACAATCGATTCAGCATTTATTATACTTGATGAAGCACAAAATACTACAAACGAACAAATGAAAATGTTCCTCACAAGATTAGGTTATGGTTCAAAAGCAGTAATAACTGGAGACATAACTCAAATAGATCTGCCAGATGGTAAAAAATCAGGACTTAAAACTGTAACTAGAATTTTAAAAGATGTTGAAGGTATTGGATTTATGTTTTTTGATACAACTGATATAGTAAGGCATAAGTTAGTTCAAGATATTATTAAAGCATATGAAAAACACGAGGAGAAAAAAAATGGTTGAAGTTTTATTTGATAACAGGCAAGATTTTATGGAGATAACTGATGAAAACATGGATTCTATAGTAAATGCTGTTGAAACAACTATAGAAACGGAACAAGCTGTAGGTGATTTTGAAGTAAGTGTTTCATTTGTAACAAATGAAGAAATACGACAATTAAATAAAGCATACAGAAATGTGGACAGTGAAACAGATGTATTGTCATTTCCCATGGATGATGATGAAGATATTGAAGGATTTATTATGTTGGGAGATGTAATAATTTCAACTGAAAAAGTAATCGAACAAGCACAGGAATTTGGACATAGTTTAGAAAGAGAAATGATATATTTAACTGTACATAGCATGCTTCATCTTTTAGGTTATGATCATATGGAAGATGAAGAGAAAGAAGAAATGAGAAAAATGGAAAAAGAGGTTATGAAAAAGCTGCAATTATTTAAATAATATTATATTAATAGACAAAGGAGAAATAATGAAGAAAAATTATACTTTAATGATTATGTTATTATTTGTTTTATTAATATTTACATCATGTAGTAAGGATAATGAAGTGTTAGGTCCTAATGATAATGAAGAAATCAAGAATAATGAAGAAGTTGAAGAATCTCCTAATAACGAAGAAGAGTCAGAAGATGATCCGAACAAAATATTTTCCACCTTAGATGGATTAAAATATTATCCAGATGAATTGAAAAAGAGACCAGTTGCAGTATCTATTGATAATCACCCTAGTGCAAGATGGCAAGCAGGATTAAGCCAGGCAGAAATAATTTATGAATTTGAAGTTGAACATCCCTACACCAGATATTTATGCGTTTTTTTAGCTAAAGAACCTAACCGCATAGGTCCAGTGAGAAGTGCTAGGCCATATATTATTTATTATGCTCTTGAAAATGACGGAATTTTTGTACATGTTGGTGGAAGTGAAGATGCATTTAGTGAAATAAGCAGATTGAAAGTTGCAGATATTGACGGTCTATACTCAGGTTCAATGTGGAGATACAATGAAACAGGTAAATATGCACCACATAATATGTACACTACACTAAAGGAAATAAGAGATGAAGCTCAAAAAAAAGGTTATAGAACAGAAGGAACATTTGAAGGTTATGAATTCCATGAAAAAAGTACAAACTTATCAGATACATATGAAACAATTAATGCTGAAAAAATAAATATTGCATATAATAAAGATAATTCAACAGATTATATATACGATAAGGAAAAGGAAGTTTATTTAAGATTTAAAGATGGTAAAAAACATATTGATGAACTTAATAATGAACAATTAACTGCTAAAAATATTATTGTTATAGAAACTTCAAAAAAAGTATTAGATAATGCTGGAAGATTATATTTAGGAACAATTGGTGAAGGGCATGGAGTTTATATTACTAATGGTGAATCAACATCTATAACCTGGACAAAATCTTCAGAAAGTGCACAAACTAAGTTCCATATTAATAATGAAGAATTAAAACTAAATCCAGGAAACACATGGATTCAAATTTTAAACACTCTAGATTGTATAAAATATGAATAATTTATTTGTATATATTTTCCTTTATGGTATAATTAATTTAAAGGTATGGGGACACACCTTTAAGATAGTTAGTCTATGTGGGAGAGCCTTAAAGTAATGTCCCAAATAACATTAGTTTTGAAAGTGGGTATTTAAATGGAAGATAAATTATTAATTAAAATTGCAATGGAAGCAAGAGAGAAAGCATATACTCCTTATTCTAAATTTAAAGTTGGTGCTGCAGTGTATACCAAAAGCGGTAAAATATTTACTGGATGCAATATTGAATCAGCATCTTATACGCCTACAATTTGCGCTGAAAGAGTAGCAATTTCAAAATGTATATCTGAAGGTTATTATGACATAGAAAAAATAGCAATAATAGGCAGTGAAAAGGATATTAGCCATCCATGCGGAGTATGCCGTCAATTTATGGTTGAATTTGGAAAAGATATGAAAGTAATATGCGCTAAAAACATAGATACATATAAAGTTTATACATTAGCAGAACTGCTCCCAAATAGTTTTGGACCAGAAAGCCTAATATAAACACATGATAAGAAACAGAAAGGAATAAAATATGTTTAAATCAGGATTTGTAACAATTATAGGCAGGCCAAATGTAGGTAAATCCACATTGATGAACACTATGATTGGTGAAAAGATATCAATAATGTCTAATAAACCTCAAACAACAAGAAATAAAATAAGAACAGTGTATACAGACGATGAAGCACAAATAATTTTTTTAGATACACCTGGAATCCATAAACCTAAAAATCAACTTGGGGAATTTATGAATTTTGAAGTTGATTCTGCATTAGAAGAAATGGATGTACTAATAATGATAACTGATGAATTTAATAAAATTGGACCAGGAGATGAATATATTATTGAAAAAATACAACCACTTAAAGGCAAGAAAATATTAATTATAAATAAAATAGATAAATTCGATAAGGAATCTATATTAAAAATCACACAAAACTTTAATGAATATAAGATTTTTGACGATATAATGCCTATATCTGCATTAAACAACATTGGTGTTGATGGATTAATTAAAGTTATTAAAGGATACTTAAAACCAGGTCCGTTATATTTCCCTGAAGACTATATTACTGATAGACCTGAAAAATTCGTTGTATCTGAAATTATTAGAGAAAAAGCTCTAATGTATCTTCAAGATGAGGTTCCTCACGGAATAGCTATTGAAGTAGAAGAAATGAAGGATAGAAAAGACAAAAATTTAGTAGATATTAGAGCAAATATAATTTGTGAAAAAAAGTCCCATAAAAGCATTATAATTGGTCAAAATGGAAGAAAAATCAAAGGTATAGGCAAAAGTGCCAGAGAAGATATCGAAAGATTACTAGGTAGCCAAGTTAATTTACAGCTTTGGGTAAAAATATCACAGGATTGGCGTGACAATAATTATTTACTGCGAACCTTAGGATATGATAAGAAATGATAATTGAGGAAGAAGTACTTATTTTAAAAGAAGTAAATTATAAAGAAAATGATAAGATACTTCATGCATTATCAAAAACTAAAGGAAAAATTCAATTGCTTTCAAGGGGTTGCAAAAAGAATAATTCACCTCTAATTAATGTATCTCAACTTTTTGCATATTCAAGATGTAGTCTTTATAAAACTAAAGATATGTTTATTATAAATTCAGCAGAGCTTATAGATAATTTTTATAATATACGTAACAATATGAATGCCTTATTATATGGCAGCTATATATTAGAATTAATTGGTTATGTTGCTTCTGAAAATGATGTTGGAATTAATATTTTTAATATGACAATCAGTATAATTCGTTATTTTTCTCAATTTAATAAAGATTTTGATAAAATTACAACTGCTTATGAATTAAAGTTAGTTTCAATGTTAGGTTTTAAACCAGATTTCTCTAATTGTCTTTCATGTGGCGAAAAACTAAATCCTAGTATTAATTATTTAAAATTTATTATTAATGAAGGCGGATTTTATTGTCCTGACTGTGTAAAATATGGTAATGGTATAAATTTAACTTATAATGAAATACTAACAATAAATAGAATTTTAAAATCGAAATTCGATGATATTAGCTCTATTGATAATATTAATGATAAAATATTAAATGCTATAAGACAATTTTTATTTTACCATATTGGTAAAAGTAATTTTACTACTTTAAAACTACTATAAATTTCAAAAGGAAGGATATAATATGGATAACGAAAGATTGCAAAAAATTGATGAAATTGTTAATAGAACACACGTAAGCTTTGAAAAAGCAAAAAATGCATTAGATCAAGCAAATGGAGATGTTATAGAAGCAATAATTATAATTGAAAACTCAAATCAATCATCAAATAACAGTAATGCAAAGCAAAAAGGAGAGCAAGTATTAGATGAGATTAAAAAAATATTAAAAATGGGCAATGCTACTAAACTTATCATTAAGAAAAATAATGAAACAATAGTTAATTTACCAGTAACTGCAGGTTTAGTAGGAGCTTTAGTTGCACCATTTTTGGCTGCCGCTGGAGTTACTGCTGCACTTTTAACACAATGTAGTGTTGAAATACAACAGTCTGATGGTAACATAATTGATGTTAATAAAAAGGTTGAACAGGGCATGGATGCTGTAAAATCAACTGTTAATGATATTAAAAATAAAGCAGAAAATGGAGCGGAAGAAGTTGTAGATAAATTTCAAGATGGAGCTGATATAATCAAAGATAAATTCCAAGAAGGAACTGAAGAAATTAAAGACGTTTTTGATAATAATAAAAATGACGATTTGTATTAAATTTTTTGCTTGACAGTATAAATATAATTTGATAGATTATATTTAACTAATTTTGACAGTGATAAAGAAGAGTAATTTATATTTTATTTTAAGAGAGTCAGCAAATGGTGAAAGCTGATAATAGGGTATAGATGAATGGAGCTTTTGAGTCGTTTAATCGAGAGGATAAGATTTTTTATCTTATCAAATAGGGTGGAACCGCGGAATCAATCTTTCGTCCCTATATGGGATGAAGGATTTTTTGTGTTATTTTATCCCCATTCCTATAAGTATTAAGTAAAAACTATTTGGAGGATATTATGGCTAAAAATGAAAAAAGTAAATTAGAAAAGTTTGTTTCATTATCAAAATCAAGGGGTATTATATTTCCAGGATCCGAAATTTATGGCGGCCTTGCTAATACTTGGGATTATGGTCCGTTAGGTGTTGAAATTAAGAACAATGTGAAGAGAGCATGGTGGAAAAAATTTATCCAGGAAAGTCCTTATAATGTGGGATTAGATGCTGCTATACTTATGAATCCCACCACATGGGTAGCTTCTGGTCACGTTGGAGGATTTAGTGATCCATTGATGGATTGCAAGGAATGTAAA
>JAQVWY010000075.1 GCA_028709465.1 Tissierellia bacterium
ATATTCTGCTTAAGGTAACGAGACTTTTAGTATATTTTTTATTAAATGATAAAAGATATGCTAAAAGTCTTTTTTTAACTCTAATTACATATTAATTGCAATGCAATTTTATGATAAAATTATTAATTAAAGGAGAATGATAATGTACTATCAAAAAAGCATTAAAGATACCTGTGATATGTTAAATACTAATCCAAGCACAGGTTTAACACTAGAACAAGCAAAAAAAATATATTCAGAACATGGTCCAAATGCTCTTATTGAAAAAAAACCCAAAACTAAACTACAAATGTTTTTAGGTCAATTACAGGATACAATGATTTACATCCTTTTTGCTGCAGCAGCTATTTCAATTTTTCTAAATGAAGTAAGCGATGCTATAATTATACTATTAGTTGTATTATTAAATGCAGTAATAGGTATGGTTCAGGAAGCCAAAGCCGAACAAGCTCTTGATGCATTAAAGAAAATGTCAAGTCCAACAGCTATGGTAAGGCGTGATGGCAGGGTACAAGAAATCTCTGCAAGTGAACTTGTAGTTGGAGATTTAGTTATTCTAGAAGCGGGACGTGTAATACCAGCAGATTTAAGATTGACTCAATCAGTAAATTTAAAAATTGAAGAATCTGCACTTACAGGTGAATCAGTTCCCGTTGAAAAAGATAGTAATTTTATTGCAACTAATGAAGTGGGAATTGGTGACCGCATAAATATGGCATTCTCTTCTACAAGTGTTTCCTATGGACGTGGTGAAGGTGTTGTTGTATACACTGGAATGAATACTGAAATTGGTAAAATTGCTACATTATTAAGTGAAGCTGGTGAAGAATTAACACCTCTTCAAAAAAGACTTAATGAACTAGGTAAAATTCTAGGTATTATCGCTATAGTAATATGTATAGCAATGTTTGGAATAGCGGTTATTCAAAAACGTGATATAGTTGAAATGTTAATTACAGCAATATCTCTTGCAGTTGCTGCAATTCCAGAAGGTCTAACAGCAGTTGTCACTATAGTTTTAGCCCTTGGAGTTCAAAGAATGGTTGAAGTAAACACTATAGTACGTAAATTACCTTCAGTTGAAACTTTAGGAGCTGTTAGTATAGTTTGTTCTGATAAAACTGGTACACTAACTCAAAATAAAATGACAGTTACAAAAGTATATTTAGATAATCAGCTAATAGATGTTAATGAATTGTCATACGAAAATGATAAAACATTTATAGATGGATTTGTTTTATGTAATGATGCTTCAACCGAAAATGATACAAGAACAGGAGATCCTACTGAATTAGCTCTTTTAGATATGGGAACAATAGTAAAAGTAACAAGAGAAGGATTACAACAGACAGCTCCAAGAATCAACGAACAGGCATTTGATTCAGGACGTAAAATGATGACTACTGTTCATAAAGACCAAAACGGTAAAATAATGAGCTACACTAAAGGAGCAATGGATATTCTTCTAGCAAGATGCAATAAAATACTTATAAACGGCAAAGTTTCCGAAATAACAGAAGAAGATATTAAAAACATAAATGATGCTGCATCTGAAATGGCACGAGGCGCGCTTCGTGTATTAGCACTAGGTATTAAGGAAAATGATGATTCAGCAAAAGAAGAAAATCTTACTTTCACTGGATTAGTTGGTATGATTGACCCTCCTCGTCCAGAAGCAAAAAATTCGGTGCAAGAATTTAAACGTGCTGGCATTACAACTATAATGATTACTGGCGACCACAGAGATACTGCATTAGCAATTGCTAAAGAATTAGGTATTGCAGAAAACGAAAGTCAATGTATAACAGGAAGTGATTTAAACGAATTAACTCAAGAACAACTAAATGAAAAAGCCCAAAATTTAAGAGTGTTTGCTCGTGTTTCTCCAGAGCATAAAGTTATGATAGTTAAAGCTTTCAAATCTAAAGGATACATTGTTTCAATGACTGGTGATGGTGTAAATGATGCTCCTTCATTAAAAACGGCAGACATTGGTGTGGCAATGGGAATCACTGGTACTGACGTTGCAAAAGGTGCAGCAGACATGGTTCTAACTGATGATAACTTCGCTACAATAGAAAAAGCAGTTGCAGAAGGCAGAGGAATATACCAAAATATTAAAAAGACAGTATTATTTTTATTATCTTCTAATTTTGGTGAGGTTATTTCAATGTTTACAGCTATTGCAATAGGTTTGCAAGCACCACTTAAGGCAATTCACATTTTATGGGTTAATTTAATTACAGACTCATTACCAGCCCTAGCACTTGGTGTTGACCCTAAAGATTCTGACATCATGAAAGCTAAACCTCGTGATCCAAATGAAGGATTGTTTGCACATGGTGGTATGGCATTTACTATCTACAATGGAGTTATGATTGCTTGCTTAACCTTAGGAGCTTTCCTTTGGTCACCAATAAAGTTTTTAGGTATAGAAGGAATGGAAATAACAATAGCTAATATTAAATATGCATTAGAGGATCCATACATTATATCCCACGCTCAAACATATGCATTTACTACACTTGGTGTTTCACAATTATTCCATGCAATAGGTATGAGAAACTATGATAAATCATTATTTAAAATGAATCATTTAGAAAACAAGGCTATGATTGGTGCATTTTTCGCTGGCTTATTACTTCAAGTTGCAGTTACTGAAATTCCTTTCTTAACTGAAGTTTTTGAAACTGCTCAATTACATTTAAATGAATGGTTAAGCTTAATATTATTAGCAATGGTTCCATTATTATCTCATGAGATAATTATATTAGGGAAATCACTTATTAAAAAAAGTAAATAACAAACATAATAAAAGCGCATTTATGGAGGTCAATTATACATCCGCTTATGCGCTTTTTATTATGTATTACGAATTGTTATAAATTTTTTATTTATCTTCACCATTATCGTTTCGTTCTTCAATGTCTTCTTGTATTTCTTTATTTTCTTCTACCTTTAAGTCTTTCCCTTTTTTAACAACTGTTGCAATAGCCCATTTAGAAAAATTTATTCTTTGTTTTGCAAAAGACATTTCTAATACAACAATTTCATCGTTAACTTTAACTATTTTACCATGGATACCTCCAATAGTAATTACCTCATCACCTACTGATAAGCTATCCCTCATAGCTTTAACTTCTTTTTCCTTCTTTTTTTGAGGCCTTATCATTAAAAAGTACATACCTCCGAAAAGAAGAACCATCATAATTAAACTTGTTGCCTGTTGATTCATACTTCCTCCTATTAATTTATCTAATAACCATAATTTTCATAAAACTCTTTCTTAAAGTTCATGAAATTATTTTCCATTATACTTATTCTAATACTTTTCATAAGATTAATCAAGAAAAATAAATTATGTATAGATGCAAGCCTTGCGCCTAATATTTCATTTTCATTAAAAAGATGTCTTATATATGCTTTAGAATAATTTCTACAAGTATAACAACTACAATTAGAGTCAATTGGCGTAAAATCCCTTTTATATTTCGCATTTTTTATAGTTATTTGACCCTTGCTGGTAATAAAAGCTCCATGTCTAGCCATTCTAGTTGGTAAAACACAATCAGCCATGTCAATACCTCTTTCCACAGCCTCAAAAAGATAATCTGGACTTCCAACCCCCATGAGATATCTAGGTTTATCCTTTGGAAGCAAATCAACTGTGTAATCCATAACTTCACACATTAACTCTCTTGGCTCTCCGACACTTAATCCTCCTATTGCGTATCCAGGAAAATCTAATTCTGTTATTTGTCTAGCACTTTCCTTTCTTAAATCTTCATACATACTGCCTTGTACTATTCCAAACAAAGCTTGATTGTCTGTATTTTTATGATATTCCTTACATCTTTTTGCCCATCTAGTAGTTCGTTCCATAGAACTTTTAGCATATTCATAACTTGCTGGATATGGAACACATTCATCAAAAGCCATCATTATGTCTGAACCAAGGCTATTTTGAATTTCCATAGATTTTTCAGGACTTATAAAATGCTTTGAACCATCTACATGGGATCTAAATTCAACACCTTCTTCAGTAATTTTTCTTAATTCTCCAAGACTGAAAACTTGAAATCCGCCACTATCTGTTAATATTGGCTTATCCCAATTCATAAACTTATGAAGGCCACCAGCTTCCTCAATCAAATCATGACCAGGTCTTAAATACAAATGATATGTATTACCTAAAATAATTTGAGCTTCCATACCTTTTAATTCATCTGGAGTCATTGCTTTTACTGTTGCTTTTGTACCAACTGGCATAAATATAGGCGTTTCAATTTCCCCATGATTTGTATGAATTTTTCCTAATCTTGCTTTACATTCTGAAGACTCTTTTAATAATTCAAATTTAAAC
Source organism: Tissierellia bacterium (assembly GCA_028709465.1). Classification (GTDB taxonomy): domain Bacteria; phylum Bacillota; class Clostridia; order Tissierellales; family Sedimentibacteraceae; genus Sedimentibacter. The sequence continues at coordinate 4,364 of JAQVWY010000075.1, forward strand.
ATAATTCACCTACTTAATCAACATTGCATCTCCGAAGCTAAAGAATCTATATTTATTTTCTACAGCTTTTTTGTATGCATTCATTATATTTTCTTTGCCAGCCAATGTGCTGACTAACATTACAAGTGTAGATTCTGGAAGATGGAAGTTAGTTATAAGTGAATCTACAACCTTAAATTTATAACCTGGATATATAAATATATCAGTCCATCCACTTTGAGCTTTCACAAAACCATTATTATCTCCTATTGTTTCAAGAGTTCTTGTGCTTGTAGTTCCTACTGATATAACTTTATGTCCACTTTTATGGGCTTCATTAATTTTTTTTGCTTCATTTGCAGAAAGTTCATAATATTCTGAATGCATTTTATGTTCACTTATGTATTCTGCCTTTACAGGTCTAAATGTTCCAAGCCCTACATGTAGCGTCAATTTTGCAATACTTATACCCTTTTCTTCAATTTTTTTCAACAATTCTTCATTGAAATGAAGCCCTGCAGTTGGCGCTGCAGAAGAACCTAAATGATTAGCATATATCGTTTGATATCTATTTTTATCCTCCAATTTTTCATGAATATATGGAGGCAATGGCATTTCACCTAATTGTTCTAATATTTCTTCAAAAATTCCTTCAAATTTAAATTCAATTACTCTATTGCCGTCATCTTTAACTTCATCAATTATACCAGTAAGAAGATTTTCTTTAAAAATAATTTCTGCACCAGCTTTAGCTTTTTTACCTGGTTTAACTAATGTCTCCCATTTCTTATCATCTAATCTTTTTAATAATAAAAGTTCAATAACCGCTCCCGTATCTTTCCTGTGACCAAATAATCTTGCTGGTAAAACCTTTGTATCATTTATCACCAAGCAATCTCCATTATTTAAATAATCTATCACATCATAAAAATGTTTATGTTCTATATTTCCCGTTTTTTTATCTAATACCAGTAATCTTGAATGATCTCTATCCTTTAGGGGTGTTTGGGCTATGAGCCCCTCTGGAAGATCATAATAAAAATCACTTGTTTTAACTCTATTTATCATTTAATATTTACTCCAGTATAGTAATGTTTAATTATTTCATCATATGTAAATCCTTCTGTTGCCATTTGTTTTGCACCATATTGGCTCATACCTACTCCATGACCCCAACCTCTTCCTTGAATTACATAATTAGAACCATCTGAATTTTCAGAACCTGTTTTAACTTTTGATGTTTCACTAGAACTTATAAAATATAAATTATCTGTAGTTGTTATTTTTGAAGTTTTAGAATCAGAAATTACATATAAGCCATTTAAATTATTAGATTTAAGCTCTTCTTCTTTTTGGGATTCATCATCTAGGATGGAATCAATTATACTACCCCTACTGGGAACATCGATTCCGTTACCTATGCTATCAATAAAATAAAAACCATTATTACCATTTGTACCACTACCTGCAATAGTAAACCATAAGCTTCTTAAACCTAATACGCTTCTTACAGTGTCCTTTGTATATGTTATTTTGCCTTTATCGGTATGAAATATACATTCCTGCACTCTATTATTTTCAGAGAAACGGGTTATTTCAATGCTATAAAGCTCTCTTACATCATTATCATACAAATTTAGTCTTTTAATTATATCTTCTTTCGTATAAGTCTCTTTCCATTGTGTAACAGGTGATATATTTGAATATTCATCTATCACCCCTCTTAAATATGGAAGTGCATTTGCCCATACATTTTCAGAATCCTCAGTGCTTCCTCCACTTGTTGAATGAAAAACAGCATCTATTAATTTTCCATCATAATAAATTTTTTCACCCTTCGTTTCATCTACTGCTCTATTAGTTGATTCATATTCACTATCATACCCTCCATATACCTGATCGTATGTATTGTCTTGCAAGTCATAACCATAATTGGAAAATGGTTTTAAATTTTTAATAGCATATGTTCTTGCTGTTAATGTTTGAGCCTTTAAAGCATCAATAGGCCATGATGCTGGACTTTCACTGGGCACAACACCATACAAATAACTTTCAATATCTACACGATTAATTGAAATCAAAGTAGAATCATTAATAATGTTAAAAGACATATCGCCTCTATATGCTTTTCCATCTATTTTTATCATATTACATAATAATTTGCTATTTTTAGATGAAAAATAAATATTGCTGTTATTTGAATACAAAAATACTATTTCGTTATTTCCATTATAAACAACAACATTTTTTCTATTGCTGTTTACTATTTCTCCTGTCAACCCAATTTCGTTTAATTTGTTTAATATATTATTAGCACTTGTCTCATTTGTAAATGCACCATAATATATATGGTAATTGGAACCATTATAATAAGGATAAAATCCGCTGCCAATTTTTTGTTCAATATTATTTATTTTACTTTTCACTTCATCATATGTACTAAATTTATTATCTTTTATTCTTACATGGATAGGCCCTATTAATGCATTATTTAAATTATTGTTTTCTAAATAATTATAAGTTTTGTCAAAATAAGAATCCATTAATACACTTAATTCATTATCAAGCTGTAATAATTCAACTAATTTGCCACTGCTTAAATCATAAACAGTGATCAATCCATATCCATTAAGCTCTGCTTGCTCATTAAACCTCCTAGGAGTTCTAATTCTAACCCTTACAAATTCTTCCACATCTTCACCAAAAGAAACATTGATTGATAGTATTGTAATTAACATGGAAAATAATATTATTTTAATTATTTTTTTCATTTGATTCACCTTTATCACTCTTCGAAATTAATACTTATTTGATCAGATTCTTTTTTTATTTTATTAACATGATTATATCCAAGTTCCGTTACTATCCTACCCCTTGGTGTTCTACTTAAATATCCAATTTGCATTAAATAAGGCTCATATACATCTTCAATAGTGCCTTTTTCTTCTCCGATAGAAGCAGCAAGAGTATCTAATCCCACAGGACCACCTCTATAAAAATCTATGATTGTATTTAAAATTCTCCTATCTAATTTATCAAGGCCTTTTTCATCAATTTCCAGCATTCTTAAAGCCTTATCAGCAGTGTCATCATCGATTTTCCCACCACTTTTCACTATTGCATAATCTCTTACTCTTCTTAAAAGCCTATTTGCTATTCTAGGTGTACCCCTTGATCTTCTTGCAATTTCTTCTGCACCCTTATGGCTTATTTCTATATTTATTATTTCTGCTGAACGTAAAATAATTTTCTTTAAATCATTAAAATTATAATAATCTAAATTACACATCACTCCAAATCTATCACGTAATGGTGATGCGAGCATACCAGCTCTAGTTGTAGCGCCAATCAGTGTAAAATTAGGCAAGTCAAGTCTTATGGATCTCGCCGATGGACCTTTGCCTATAATAATATCCAAAGCATAGTCTTCCAATGCAGGATACATAATTTCTTCAACGCTTTTATTTAATCTATGAATTTCGTCAATGAAAAGCACATCATTTTCATTTAGATTTGTTAGTAATGCTGCTAAATCTCCAGGGCGTTCTATTGCAGGTCCAGAAGTAACCCTAATATTTACTCCCATTTCATTGGATATGATATTTGCTAAAGTTGTTTTACCTAACCCTGGAGGTCCTGATAACAAAACATGATCTAAAGTTTTATTTCTAATTTTAGCAGACTCAATAAAAATACCAAGGACCTCTTTAACCTTATCTTGTCCAATATATTGAGATAATTTTTGGGGACGAAGTGTTGTTTCGATTTCTTCATCGTCATGATTTAGGGTACTAGCTACTATTTCATTTTCTCTATCAATCATTTTCTACCCTACCTCTTTAATATTTTCAATGCTTCTTTTATTATGTCTTGTTCGGATTTGTCTTTAGTATCTATGCTTTCTAATGTTTTTTTAGATTCAAATTGATTGAATCCAAGTGTCATTAAAACATTTATTATATCTGATAATTCATCATTATTGCTTAAAATTGTATCATACTCCATGTTACCTTCAGTATCTATTGTATCTAATGAACCGACCTTATCCTTTAATTCAAGAATTATTTTGCTTGCTGTTTTTTTACCAATACCAGGAACCTTGGATAATTTTACAGCATCTTCGTTTAATATTATTAATTTTATAGTATTTACGTCATATGTAGATAAAACAGATAGTCCAGCTTTTGGTCCAATTCCATTAACTGTTATTAGTTTTTTGAACATTTCTATTTCTTCAGGTTTTAGAAATCCATAAAGAGCGAGAATATCTTCTCTAATATGCATATATGTATATATCAAAGCTTTTTCTTTTTCATTTAACATATTTAATGTGTTTAATGAAGTATTGATAATATATCCAATATTATTATTTTCAAGTATTATGTAATCTAGTCCCTTTTTAATTACTTCACCTTTTATAAAACTTATCATCTTATTTCCTTTCCAAAGTTTCTAAATACTAGATCCTTCACTTACGTTCAGGATGACAAAATCATCGTATATTCGGGGATATATTTGTCCCAATTCCTTATATTTTGAATTTGCATGCAAATTTTAATGAGTGAGCATGACAAATTGCTGCTGCTAATCCATCAGCAACATCATCAGGCTGTGGTATCTTGTCCAGTTTTAAAATAATCTTAACCATTTCTTGAACCTGTTTTTTTTCTGCTCTTCCATACCCTACCAAACCTTGTTTTATTTGAAGAGGTGTATATTCATACAATGGAATGCTTTTGTTGACTGCTGCCAATAAATGAACACCTCTGGCTTGAGCAACTAATAAAGCAGTTTTTACATTTTTATTATAAAATAACTCTTCAATAGAAACAGCCTCTGGCTTATATTTTTCAAACAGCTTTGAATATCCATCATATATCTTTTTTAATCTTTCGGGAAATTCATCACAGCTATTAGTTGTTATAGCTCCATATTCTAACACTTCAAATCTGTTTCCTATGTAATTAATAACTCCAAATCCTGATATTGCAAGGCCTGGATCTATACCACAAATTATCATTTTAATCCCCTAATCTATTGCTAATAATCATTATAAGATTATAGCATACATTTGTTCTTTTGCTAAGGAATTTTTATTTTTATATTTTGTTATAATAAATATTGTGATATAATATTTATATGTCATTCTAAAGGCGTAGCCTGAAGAATCTAACTAGGATAACACGAATGTGTTTTGATTATATTTGGAGGAAAATAATTTATGTTTACAAAAGATAACAAACTAAAAAGGTTTGATTTTATATTATTTATTACCACAATTATTTTATCATTTTATGGATTTATAATGATTAAAAGCGCTACTATTAGTAAAGCTGGTGGCAGTGAAGGTTATCTAAAAACTCAAATTGTGGCTTTTGCAATAGGATTAGTATTAATGATAATTTTAACATCAATCGATTATGACTTATATGGAAGTTTTTATATGCCAATATATGTTATATCTATTTTATTGCTTATTTACGTATTAATTAATCCAGTTAATGCATCTGAATGGGGAAGCGTAAGAAGCTGGGTTAGAATTGGACCTATTGTATTCCAACCCTCAGAATTAGCTAAATTTGGATTAATAATCTCTTTAGCTAAATTTATTGATATTAATCAAGAAAAAATAAATGAACCATTGATACTTCTTAAAGTGTTAGCTTTTGCATTATTCCCCGTAGTATTGATATTATTGCAGCCTGATTTAGGAACTGCTCTTGTATTTATATTTTTCATTGCAGTAATGATATTTGTAGCTGGCATAAACTATAAATATGTCATAACTGTATTATCCATTGCTCTTATTTTTCTAATTATTGGCTTAGGAGTATTTTTCTATGTAATGCAAGATTATAATATAGGAGATGAATCTCCTTTTAGTTTTCTTGATCGTTATCAGTTTGAAAGAATAGTTACATTTTTCTATCCTGAACTAGACCCAGAGGATACTGGATATCAAGTTATACAATCTAAAACTGCAATTGGTTCTGGTATGCTCTATGGAAGAGGATTATTCGAAGGAGTACAAAATCAGCTTGGATATTTACCAACAAAGGAAACTGATTTTATTTTTGCAGTTATAGGTGAAGAGCTAGGATTTATGGGAGGGGCATTATTACTATTATTGTATGCAATTCTATTATATCGGCTTATAAGAATTGCTCGACGTACTACAAGCTTATTTGGTTCACTTATAATTACCGGTATTACTGCTATGTTATTTTTTCATATATTTGAGAATATCGGAATGACAATGGGGGTTATGCCCGTTACAGGAATTCCATTGCCGTTTATAAGCTATGGTGGAACATTTATGCTAGTAAATATGATAAGTATAGGGCTATGTTTAGGAATAGGTATGAAGAGGAATAAATTTGATTTAAACGAATTTTAAATTAATGCAGAATGCAGAATTAAAAACCTTCTGCTTTCTGCATTCTCAATTCTGCATTATCTAAAAGCAGCTTCCTCCTATAAATTCTCTTAAAATTGAATTGTTTGGAATTGGGAATTCGTCTTCTATTGTTTTGAAATAACTTAAAAACTTCAATAATCTCTGCCTTTCTGGATAATATTCACTTTCCACTGTTATTTCTTCAATTAATGGCACAGCATACTTCTTTAAAACACATAATTCATAAACCAAGGCTGAATTAAATATTGCATCAGCATTTTCTTGAAATGGAAAAATATATTTTTCTGTTCCCTTAATTACATTTTCCCAAAGAGACATAGTTTTTATTACGCTATTTCCTCTATGCTTATGATCCCTTACTATACGTCTTATAAGTCTTAAATCTGAAGTTGAAATTCTGTTGTGATTGTCTATATTTAATTGTGTCAAAGCACTTATGTATATTTTATATTTATTGTTTTGGGGTATGTGAGACGTTAATTCATCATTTAAGCCATGAATTCCTTCAATTATTATAATATGATCCTTAGTTAATGTTACCGCTTCTCTTGTATACTCTCTTTGTCCTGTGAGGAAATTAAAAACTGGTATCTTAACAGGATGACAAGTCATCAATGATAATAATTGTTCATTAAAAAGCTCTAAGTCTAATGCATCAATTGTTTCATAATCATAATTTCCAAATTCATCTTTAGGAGTTAATTCTCTATCAACAAAATAATCATCTAAAGATAATGCATAAGTTTTTTTACCATTTGCTCTTAGCTGAATAGAAAGCCTTTGTGCAAAAGTTGTTTTTCCTGAAGAAGAAGGTCCTGCAATTAAAACAATTTTAATATTCTTATCACTGGTTATATCATCAGCCATATACGCAATCTTTTTTTCATGTAATGCTTCATTAACTCTAATAAGATCATAAATGCTATTATCATCAATTTTATTATTCAATGTACCAACATATGCTACATCCATAATTTTCCCCCATTTTTCAGCTTCTTTGAAAACTCTTGAAAGTTTCCTTTGTTCAATATATTCAGGGAGATTAAAATTGTTTTCTTCTGTAGGATAATTTATAATAATACCAGGATAAAATAATCTTAAATTATATTTATTGATTACATTTGTATTTGGAGCAACATAACCATAGAAATTGTCATAATAACCATCCATTTCATATACTCTAATATATTCATTGTTCCAATGTTTTAAGAGTTCAATTTTATCACTCATGCCTTGTCGCTTAAAAATTTCATAAGCTTCATTTACAGTTAAGAACTTTGGATTGATTGGTCTTTCCATAGAAATTATTTCATTCATTTTATTCTTTATTCTTTTTATTACGTCTTGATTAACATCATCGATATTACTAAATTCAGTGTATAGACCTTTATTAAGGGAATGCTCTATTAAAACATTGTAACTTTCAAATAAATCTCTACATGCCTTAACAAATATAAAAATAAGTGTTCTAACATAAATCCTATGACCATCAACATCTTTAATATCTATAAATTCTATTACGTCATTTTCTTTATACTTTCCACTTACTAAATCTTGAATTTTGTTATTAACTTTTGCAGCAAGATATTTTTTATAGTCTTCCTTAAATATGTCTTTTGCAATATCATAAAGTTTACAATTTTCTTTAACTTCATATGTCAGAAACTTTTCAGAATTATCAGATACTTTTATTAAAACTTTCATATCTTATCCTCCTATTTACAATTTGATAAAATCTCTCTTTCATTAATATCAGATATAATTTCTTTACCGTTTAAATATTCTAAATTATTTTCAAGTCCATTTAATATTATTTTATATGCATGCAAAACTTGATATTTTTCATTATCTTTTCTGCCATATTTTTTGTCTCCTGCTATTGGGTGACCTACAGATGCTAAATGAGCTCTAATTTGATGAGCCCTGCCTGTTTCTATTTCAATTTCAAGCCAAGTATAATTACCATCTGTCTTAATTGGACGAGCATAAGTAATAACAGTTTTAGTATCTTCACTTTCATATTTAACTATCTTAACCATATTTTTCTTTTCATCTTTTAGCAAAAACCCTTTAAGTTCTAAATTATTTTTTACAATTCCATGGACCTTTGCTATATAATATTTTTTTATATACCTATCTTTTATTGCTTTGTTTACTTGTTTTACAGTTTCAAAATTCTTTGCTGCAATAACAAGACCTGAGGTATTTTTATCTAGCCTGTTACACACAGCTGGCTTAAAAGTAAAACTAATATTTTTTTCTTTAGCATCTAAATAAAGCTTAATTTCATCAACCAAACTTTTCATACTCGTCATATCTGGTTGAGTACTTAATCCAACAGGTTTATTTACAACTAATATATTGTCATCTTCGTAAACTACTTTAAAATGAATATCTGTTTTAACTAAGCTTTTCTTTTCTCTAAATATATCTATTGTTTCATCGGCTAAATATATTTTTAAAACATCATTAATTTTAAGCACTTCTTCTGGCTCAACTTTAGAATCATTTAATTTAATGTTTTTCTTTCTTATCATTTTGTATATAAAAGATGAATTAGCTTTATTTAAATACTTTTTTAAAAACCTATCTACTCTTTGTCCTGCTTCATTATTTGAAATAATTATTTCTTTCATATTTTCTCCAATTTTTAATTATAATTTATTTGTTATTATATATATTATAACAAATATTATGTTAAAAATAAACAACTCAAAAATTATGATAAAATTTGAAAATATTTACACAATATTATTTAATGTAAATATTGAAAAAAAATCATTTATATGTTATTCTTAATAAAGATAAAATAAATTTATTTTGTTAAGGAGTATACATATGAAAAAAATAATTAATGCTTTCAAGGATTTCATATATAATATTACTGACTATGGATTAATAATTACAGTAGTTATCGTTATGATGGCTCTATTAGCTTGGAGATTTGACATAT
>JAQVWY010000153.1 GCA_028709465.1 Tissierellia bacterium
ACCATATCAAGTTGAGACTCTTTAGATGAAGTATTTATATTTTGATATTCAGCTTTTGGTGCATATCGAGAAACCACTTTTTCAGATATAAAAGTTTGGAACTTTATAGCATCAGCACCAGCGTCTTTAGCCACATCTATTAACTTTTTCGCTAAATTAATATCACCATTATGATTTACACCAGCTTCTGTAATTATAAAAACACTCATAAGGATTTAACCTCCTTACACGGATTGCCGTAAGCAACTACATTCCTTTTTATATCTTTTAAAACTACACTACCCATTCCAATAATAGTATTAGAACCAATTTTGATCTGTTGTCTTATAACGCTTCCAGCTCCAACATGAGTATGCTCTCCAACTTCTACTTCTCCACAGAGCACTGAACCAGGAGCAATATGACAGAATTGATTAATTATGCAATCATGTTCTATAGTAGAGCCAGTATTAATTATTGAACCATCCTTAATAGATGTCCCAACATTAACAACTACATTTTTTCCAATAAAAATACCCTTCTCCATCTTTACCTGATTGTTTACAATAGCTGTTAAATCTATGATATTAGGTATTTCAAACCCAATCGTCTCAAGCATTTTATATAATTTGATGCGAAGAAATGGCTCACCAATACTGCCAACTGTCACAAAAGCATAACGATATCCATCATGATATAGCTTAGATAAATCATCATCACCACCAATTATGGGTATCCCTAAAATACTTCCCCCGTTATTTTTATTTTTATCTATAATGCCAATCTCTGAATATTCATTTGATGGGAGAATACTATCCAAAACAGACTTACAATGCCCGCCGCCACCAATTAAGAGTAACTTTTTATTCATCACATTCTAACCTTCTTCTCATATCTTCCATTTCATCAAGCTGTCCCATATCCAGCCAATTATTTTCTCCTATGGGATAAACGCCTATTTTTGCACCAGCCTGTTTAAGCTTTTCGATAATATCTGGAAAACCTATCGCCTGGTTATCTTCTAATCCCTTCACAACCTCAGGTTCAACTATATACATACCCGTATTTGTAAAGAAGGATATTTCGGGTTTTTCTTTCATCTTCTCTATCTCGCCATGTTGTCCGATTTCTATTACTCCATATGGTATTCTTATCTTTTTTAAAGAACAAACCATTGTTATAACATTATTTTCTTTTTTGTGAAACTTGTATATCTTTTCATAATCCTCTTCAATTAGAATATCGCAATTAGATAAAATAAATGTGGAATCAATTATACCTTTAAGAAGGCCTAAGCCCCCTCCTGTACCTAATGGTTTTTCTTCATCTACATACGTAATTTTGTAATCTTTTTCAATTTCATTAAAATAAGCCTTAATCATATTTTTCTTATGGTTTACAATTAAGAAAAAATCCCTACAGCCATATTTGTTAAATCTATTTATGATATGCTCTGCTATGGGTATTTCCCCGATCGGAATTAAGGGCTTAGGAAGTATTTTTGTATAAGGATAGAGCCTTGTCCCAAATCCCCCTGCCATCATTACTACTGGAATATTTAAATCCTTTTTTATCCCAATGTCTCCATCATTAATAAATACTACGGAAATTATTTCATTTTTGTCATTCAATATAGGCAGTGCTTCTATAGAATACTTTTTCATATATTCTTTCGCTGAGGCTTTTTCTCTTTCTTTTAAATACTTTGGATTATAATTTGCAATATCTTTTACCCTAGCTTCCAGGTTTCCTTTTTTAAGGATCCACCTTCTTATATCACCATCTGTTATCGCTGCAACTAATTTTCCTTCTCGGGCAACGAATAGAACTTTCTTTGCTATTTCATCTAATAGGGCCATCGCCTCAAGCATTGTGCATTCTTCTTCTATTAAAAAATCTTTAACTTCCATGATTTCACCTTTTATCAAACAATATTTATAACTTTTCAGGATTATTTAAACCTTCAACAACATACATGACATCTTCTCTACTCAAATTTGAGCTACAAGGAATATTTACAACATGTTCAATATAAATCTTGGCTTTTTCTATCTTATAAGCTTGGCTGCCTATATAGGGCTTTTGATCACTGATCAGCCCCCATATAGGCCTTGATTGAATTTTTTTTGTTGCTAAGTATTTGATAATCTCATCTCGATTAAGAGGATACTTTTTATCACAATAAAGAGAATAAAACCAGTAGTTCGATCTTATATCATTTTGAAAATCTAAAATGGTCAGTCCCGCTATATCCTTAATTCTTTCTTTATATAAATTATAGTTTTCTTTTTTAATCTTTATAAAATCTTCAAGCTGTTCCAACTGTGCCAGGCCTAGAGCAGCTTGCAAATTCGTCATGCGATAATTATAGCCAATCTCATCATGAGTATAGTAGAGCTCATCGCTTTTGGCTTGTGTTGTAAGATGCTTTGCTCTCTTTAGTAAATCCTCATCATTAGATACAATCATTCCGCCACCGCCGGTAGTAATTATTTTATTTCCGTTGAAAGAATACACACCAATATTCCCAATGGTACCGGCATATTTACCTTGATATTTCCCTTCTGTATAATACGTTCCAAGAGCCTCAGTAGCATCTTCAATTACTTTTAAATTGAATTCCCTCGCTATCTCCGTAATCTTTACCATATCGGCCATATTCCCAAAAACATGAACAACTACTAAGGCTTTGATATGTTTCTTTGTTCTATTATTAATTAATTTTCCATCAATAAAACTACACTCAATTTGGCAAAACTCTAATAACTTGTCCGTATCAATAGTAAGAGAATCATCACAATCCATAAAAACTGGTTCTGCTCCGATATACTTAACCGGGTTAATCGCTGCTATAAAAGTTAATGTAGGAACAATAACTTCATCCTCTCTTGTTACATCACAAACTAGTAGTGCAATATGCAAACCGGATGTTCCATTTTGGCAGGATACCGCCCCTTTGGCTTTAACGTATTCTGCAATCTTTTCTTCAAAATCATTGATATATGGACCAGCAGTTGATACCCATTCAGTTTCCACTGCATGGGTAACATATTTAAGTTCGTTGCCTTTTAGATTGGGTACGGACAGTGGTATAAATTTCTGGCTCATCGACTCACCTCCTGACTACATATTGTAAATATCTGTTTTGTATTTTTCTAAATTATGTCTAAAGAATTCAATGGTTTCTGCAAGACCCTGTTCAAAAGTATATTGTGGTTTCCAATTAGTCAGTCTTTTTATTTTTTCATTGGAACCTAAAAGTCTGTTGACCTCACTCTTTTCCGGTCTTAGTCTCTGTTCATCACAAA
>JAQVWY010000154.1 GCA_028709465.1 Tissierellia bacterium
TTATAAAGGTAATTACTATAGCCATTATAGCGTCACCCTTTACAAATTTTGTTGCACCATCCATTGCTCCGTAAAAGTCAGATTCTCTTTGGACATTTTTACGTCTTAGCATTGCTTCCTGCTCTGTTATTATTCCTGAACTTAAATCCGCATCAATAGCCATTTGTTTTCCCGGCATTGCATCCAATGTAAATCTTGCTGTAACTTCGGCTACTCTTTCGGCACCCTTTGTAATTACTATAAATTGCACTAAAACAATAATTAAAAATATAATAAATCCGACAACGGCATTCCCTTGTAAAACAAAGCTTCCGAATGTGGCTATAACTGCCCCTGCATGTCCGTTATTTGTTAAAATTAACCTTGTGGAGGATACATTTAAGGACAGTCTGAATAGTGTAGTTATTAAAAGAAGTGAAGGGAATACTGAAAATTCCAATGCTTCTCTTATGTACATTGTTGTAAGGAGTATAACTATGGATATTGCTATATTGATAATAAACATTAAATCCAAAAAAAACGGAGGTAATGGCACTATTATCATAAGTATTACTGATATTATAAATATTGAAATAGAATTTTTGAATATGCTTCTCATATCTTATATTTTCCTTTTTTTTTAAGCCTATAAACCCAAGCTAAAATTTCTGCAACATCTTCATAATATTTTACGGGTATTTCCCGATTTATCTCTGTCTCAGCATAAAGAGCCCTTGCCAATGGAACATTTTCAATAATATTAATTTTGTATTCCTCCGCCTTTTCAACAATCCTTGCTGCCATACTATCTTTGCCCTTTGCCAATACAATGGGTGCATTGTCTTTTTCAATGTCATAGCCGATAGCAACCGCATAATGTGTAGGGTTTCTGATAATTACATCTGCCTTAGGAACCTGCTGCATCATTCTTGTCATTGAAAACGCTCTTTGTTTTTCTTTTATTATTCCTCTTATTTTAGGGTCTCCCTCTAACTGTTTGTATTCTTCCTTAACTTCCTGCTTCGTCATTCTAATGTTTTTCTCGTATTCCCACCAGGAATATAAAAAGTCAAATGCAGAAATGACTATAAAAGCAATTACTACACTTTTTACTATAGACATAACTGAAGCTCCTATAAAACTGATTCCTGTTAAGAGATTGACTGAGCTCAGCTTAGGTACTTGAAATAAACTTTTTATAATGGAAGAATATATTACATATGCTAATATTGATATTTTAATTAAATTCTTTACTACTTCCACTATAGCACGGATTGAAAACATCCTTTTTATGCCTGTCAGCGGATTTAATTTTGAAAACTTAAATTTAATATTCTCCTTAGTTATTAAAAACTTAGTCTGTGCTCCGGTTAATACAATAGTTGTTGTTATTACAAATACCATTAAGAGTCCTGCTGATGCAAATACAGTAAACGCAATATCCTTGAATGCCTGAGTAATAAGATTATCATTTATTGCAAAAGTATTTTTTGTGAGAGACACATATTTATAAAATACATTTGAAGTATACTTATAAATGTATGTTGACCAAAAATTCAATATCAAAAATGATATTGCAATAACTCCAACGGTTACTACATCCTTGCTTTGAAATACATTTCCTTTTTTTCTTTCATCCCGTCTTTTCTTGGGGGATGCTTTTTCGGTTTTATTTTCGCCTGCCATCACTTCACCTTAAGTAATTAATGAGCTTAAACTATTTTCTACTGTGTCAAACATTAATACGATTACATTTTCTATAAATGTTGAAAATGTCGGTACCAATACAAATATCAAAAATATGCCCACTAAAATTTTTAATTGAACATTTACGGAAAAAACCTGTATCTGCGGTATTGCTTTCATTAAAATCCCAATCCCTGATTCTAATATAATTTCAACAGCCATTATAGGCATTGACAGCTTTAATGCTAATATTAATATTTGCTGAAACAGTTCAACCATATTGTAAAACAAATGTGCCGGTATGGAAAAGTTGCCTATTTCTATTAATTTGCTTGTGGTTATAAATATTTGTATTAAATTTAGATGACCGTTTACGCTGAAAAAAATAAGTATTAAAATTAAATTTAAGAAGCTTCCCATGATACCAATTGAAACATTGCTGTTTGGGTCATATATTTTTGCCATGGACATTCCCATTTGTATTCCTGTAACTTCACCGCTTATAACCACTATACTGAAAAATAAGCTTATTATATAACCTGTTAAGTAACCGATAAACAGCTCTTTTATAATTAATAATATATATTCTATTGTAGTTGCAATGACTATACTGCCTTCAGGAGGCAATATGCCGTAGACTGTTATGGCTAAGAATAAGCTTAATGATATTTTAAATATGTTTGGCAAATTCCCTCTGCCTAATATTTGATTAAAAAAAACACAGCCGCTCATTCTTGCAAATATTAATAAAAAATAAGTAAACTCACCTGAAAATGTCATCGCTTCCTCATTAATATACTTTCAGCATTAAATCAAATACATAGTATGTAAAATCAGATATAACTTCAGTCATCCAATTCCCTAATACAATTAACATTATTGCTGTAACTAATAATTTTGGAACAAAAGTCAATGTCTGTTCATGTATTTGAGTCGCAGCTTGAAAAATAGCTATTGATAAACCTATTATTAAACTTACTATCAATATGGGTGCCCCCACTTTTATTGCAACTACCGCAGCAGCCTGCATAACATCCATAACTTGTGAAATACTCATTATTTCTCCTTCCACAGGGAAATTCACTAATTTATATATTAGGGGACATTCCTCTGCCCGCAGAGACTCTCCCCAACCGCTGAATAGAGGTGTGTCCCCATACCTATGATCATCTCAGTTAAAAGTTGTAATCAATGTTTTAAATAATAAGGACCATCCATCCACCACTACAAATAACAGTATTTTAAATGGCATTGATATCATTACCGGCGGCAGCATCATCATACCCATGGACATAAGTACGCTTGAAACGATCATATCTATTATTAAGAATGGAATATAAAGCAAAAATCCTATGATAAATGCTCTTTTTAATTCACTGGTAATAAACGACGGAATAATTATTGTAAGTGGAAGCTCGTCTATATTTTCGGTTTCTTTATAAGCTTCATCTTTAGACATATCCAAAAACATTTGTAATTCATCACTGCCTGTTTGTTTAAGCATCCATGTTTTTATCGGGATTGAAGCTGTATCTAGAAACTCCTCCTGTGAAATCTCTTCATTTTTATATGGCTCATAAGCTGCAGTGTTTATTTCTTCTATTACGGGTG
>JAQVWY010000155.1 GCA_028709465.1 Tissierellia bacterium
GTTGAATACTGGAAAATCTATAGTAAATTTAAGACAAGGACTTGAGACAAGAAATGGTAAAGTAGTTAATCAAATCGGGTCTACTTACCCTATTATAGATAATAAAAGAGTTGTGGGAGCTATAGAATTAGGAAACTTCATAAATATAAATTATAAAGATAAAAATAATAAAAAAAATAATGTTAATATTTTTAAAAAGAAAATCAGATATGCAAAAAATGGTACATGCTATTGTTTGGATGATATCATTACACAAAATACAAAAATGGTAGATATAAAAAAACAAATAGAGAGATGTGGTAATACTGATTCCACTGTTCTCATTCAAGGCAGCACTGGAACGGGAAAAGAGCTTGTTGCACAATCCATTCATAATTGCAGTAAAAGGAAAGAAAAACCTTTTGTTTCTCAAAATTGCGGAGCAATACCCGAAAGTTTATTTGAAAGTATATTATTTGGTACAACCAAAGGTAGCTTTACTGGAGCTGAAGAAAAAGATGGATTATTTAAAATTGCCGAGGGTGGCACACTCTTTTTAGATGAAATAAATTCTCTTAGCGTTGAATGCCAAATAAAGCTTTTAAGGGCTATTGAAGAAAGGCGAATACGTAAAATAGGAAGTTCTGCGGAACATTCAACAAATGTCAGAATTATTATTGCTACCAATGAAGACCTGAATAAACTTGTAAAAGAAAAGCGTATGAGGGAAGATTTTTATTTTCGTCTTTCTGTTGTTAAGATTGAATTGCCTGATTTATGTGAAAGAAAAGATGACATAGAGCTTTTATCAAACTATTTCATAGAAAGATATAACGAAGAATTCGGACTGAACTTAAGATATATATCAGAGGATGTTTTAAAGGTTTTTAAATCTTATTCATGGCCAGGCAATGTAAGAGAATTAAGAAATGTAATAGAAGCTTCTTTTAATAAGACGATGGATGATAAAATTAAAGTGAATGATTTACCTGAATGGGTAAAAAAGTGTATTTTTATTCCTCACTTTGAAGTTAGCATTAATAAAACAATGGAACACGGATTGAAGGAATTTATGAAAAACTGTGAAAAAAATATAATTTTAGAGGCGTATGAAAAATGCAATAATAATTTGAGCATGACAGCAAGACAACTGAAAATTTCCAGACAACTTTTAAAGTATAAAATAGACAGCTATAATTAATTGTAATAAAAAAAGATTTCTTTGATTTTTCATTGAAATCTTTTTCTATAATGTTTTATATTAAAAATATCAAATGTATATTGAGAGTTGGTTGTTTTTATGTTATGAATATAACGAATTAATCGTTCAGGAGATTAATTATGGTTTTATATACCAGCTCCGGTGTAACTTCAAATGAGTATTTTTTATCCAATCGTTCTGTAAATTTATGAGCATCCTTTCCGAAAGTACCTATATCCAATACGGGTAAATCAAGCTCTTGCATATCTTCCAAAGGTAAGTTGTATTTTACTCCAAATCCAGGCATATTGTTTTTCAGCGCGGAAATAATTTTAGCATCCTTAGGTGCAGCACCATAACTTAAATCTGATATATAAGGAAAGAATTTTTTATAAACCAATTTATAATCTGTTTTGGTTGTTTTTATTGCCTTATCAACTGCATCCAATAGGGCTTTTTCTTTGGGATGCTTTCCTTCTACATATATATGAGGATAATAAGGAGGAGAAAAGTATACTACAACAACAGGTTCTCGATTTGACCATAAATTATGAACTTCCTGAACCATTCTAAGAGAAAATTCTCGTTGGTCTATTGATTCATCTTTTAGAAGTAATTCTGATAATTCGGAAATTTTTTCGTCTAAAGAATCGCCTATTTCAAGTTTCACCTTTTCATATAATTCCTTGTAAGATAATACGTTGACTTTCCATGGGAGTACATCATATTTTCTTTTTGCTAGTTCACAAAAACGCTTATATTCTCTATTAAGGCTATCTATAGTAGACTGAAAAGCTTCACTTGCAGCTTGCTTCATTTTTTCGAGAACTTCATCTGGTGTACTTATATGGGTAGCATAATTAAAGAATAAAGTTGAGGTTTTAGCTATTTGTACAGAATATTCTGTCTTTAAATCCCTTTGCTTTAGAGTAATAGGTGGTAAAGATACTTCTCCCTCTGCAATATCACAAAAGTCTGCATTTAAATTAATTCTTTCTGTTATTGCCGACGCAATTTGATTAGGATCAAGTCCTTTAAATGATTCTCCTACATGTGTTTCCTTTCCTACAACATAAAATGAAGGCATTAGTTTTCCTACAGTACCAACATATATATATTTATTTTCATCTCCTTCGTATTCAGAAGTCATATAATCAGTATCTAATAAAGCTAAATAATCAAGATTTTCCTCTTTTTTTAGTTTAACTAGTTCAGGTATTACGGAGATCATACCACTTGAATTTGATTCTTCATCACAAACGGCAGCATATATTAAATTTCCTTCAAAATCGTCTAAATTTTTTGATATTTCTTCAAGTAATGCTATAATTACTGCATCACCAGCCTTCATATCAAAGATTCCTCTTCCAAATAGATATTTTCCTGATTCTAAATCTAATCTTACATCTTCTGGTAGTGTGTCGGAAATTTCCTTAAATTTTTCAGTAAGTTCGTAGGGTTTATGTGCATAATCCATCAATGGACCATAATCAGATATTCCTACTGTATCGGTATGGCCGATTAAAATAACAGTTTTTTTGCTTTGTGTTTTTTTGCCTCTTAATATAGCTAAAACACTTTTTCTTCCTAATTTATCATTTGGAACATTTACGAACTTCAAATCATTAGGATTATCCTTATAATAATCTATTTGGGAAAGAATATCATAAACCGTTTGCGATACATTTATTTCTCCCGATGTTTCAACAACACTTAGTTGATTTGTAAGTTTAATTGTAATTTCCTCAATTCTTTGAGAAATTGTTTTATTCATTTTTGCCTCCTAATAATATTAATATAATTTGTATATAATAAAGTATAAACAAAATACAAACAAATTATTTTACAGTTTATATATAACTTATATATAACGACATAAATAAATAGAAGCAATTATCATGCCAATAAAAAGATAACTGTAAAACAGTAAAACACTGAAAAAATACACATTGAAATATCTATATTAAACATTGTTGTAAAATTTATTTTACAGATTATTAACGAAGATGGAACAATTACAATGTAATAATTATGTATT
>JAQVWY010000156.1 GCA_028709465.1 Tissierellia bacterium
ACCAATTTAATAGATCAACTTAACGTTGGTCTTTTTTAATGATTATATGAAAAGTAATTATAAACCTCAATCATTTTCTTATAGTTACGAACACATTTTTCTAAACTACAAAAAAATCAACTCTTTCGAATTGATTTCTATATCAGGTTCAAACATAAGTTCAAACAGATTCGCTAATGGAGCGAGTAATGAGTGTATTTACAACTCTAATAGTGAATTGATAAAATATCAATTTCTATAAATATTCTACCATTAAATAAAAGATTTTGGAATAGAAATATGTCATTTTTTAACTTTACCATCAAAAAAAGTGATGTTTACATTAATTAAATCAAATAATTTTTATATAATAGCTGAATTATTTCATATACCCATTATTGACATATGTCAATAATGGGTATATACTAATTAAAGGAGGAAAAAGTATGAAAATAGTTATCTCATCACAAGGAGAAGAAAAAGATAGTTTAATGGATTCAAGGTTTGGGAGGTGTGAATATTTTTGTATTTATAATACGGAAGATGGCAATTTTAAAGTAATTGAAAATACTGCTGTAAATTCAAGTGCTGGAGCTGGAGTTGAAGCAGCTAATTTAGTCTTAAAAGAAAATATTAATGCTGTTGTAACAGGAAATGTTGGACCTCATGCAAATGAAGTTTTAAAAAGATCAAATATAAAAATATTTACTTCTGATCTAAAAAAGATTTCTGACATTATTGAGGAATATAAAGAAAATAAATTAAAAGAATTTAATAGTTAATATGTTTTTAGGTTATAAGAAAGGCGGTGTTGTAAATTAATATTGTAGTTCTTAGTGGTAAAGGGGGAACAGGAAAAACATTAATATCTACTAATCTAGCTTTATCTATGAAAGCTAATTATGTAGATGCTGATGTTGAAGAACCCAATGGTTTTATCTTTCTTAAACCTAAAATTGAAAATGTTAGTAATGTAGAAGTAGATATACCTAGCATTAATGCTGACAAGTGTCAGAAGTGTTATAAATGCGTGAATTTTTGTGAATTTAATGCTCTTGCTATAGCAAAAGATGAAATATTAGTTTTTGATAAACTTTGCCATAGTTGTGGTGGTTGTAAAATAGTTTGTCCTTATGATGCTATTAGTTATAAAAAAAAGATAATAGGTATTATAGAAAAAGGTATAAGTGATGATATACATTGCATTAGAGGACTTCTTAATATAGGTGAAGCAATATCTTCCTCATTAGTAAAAACATTATTAAATGGTTTGAGTGAAGGAGTTAATATTATTGATTCAGCACCTGGTACATCATGCAATGTTGTAAATACATTAAATTATGCTGATTGTGCTGTATTAATTACTGAACCCACTGAATTTGGACTTCATGATTTAAAAAGAGCAGTTACATTGGTTGAAAATTTAAAAATACCCTTTGGAATTGTTATAAATAGAGTTATTGAACATGATAATATTATAAAAAAATATTGTGAAGATAAAAATATAAGAATATTAGGTGAAATAAATTATGATAAAAAAATAGCTGAATTATATTCTAATGGTAATTTATTAGTAGATAATGATAACTATAAAAAGATATTTATTAATTTAAGTAAAAATATAGAGGAGCAGTTATTATGCAGGTAACAATATTAAGTGGTAAAGGGGGAACTGGGAAAACGACAATAGCTGTTGGAATAGCTGAAACAATTGAAAATAGTATAAAAATTGATTGTGATGTTGATGCAGCTAATATGTATTTATACTATAAGGGAAATGAAATAAAAAAAGAATCATTTTATTCTGGCAAGATAGCAGAAATTAATTTAGATAAATGTATAAAGTGTGGTAAATGTGTCAGAAATTGCAAATTTGAAGTTATTAAAGATTATAAAGTTGATAGTTTAAAATGTGAAGGTTGTGGAGTTTGTAAATTAGTATGTCCAGTTGGTGCAATTGAAATGTCTGATAATCATATAGCCGATATTATAGAAGAAAAATTAGATACTGGTTATTTGATAAGAGCTGATATGGAAATTGGAGCTGATGGATCAGGAAGACTTATAACGAAATTAAGAAATAAAGCAAAAAATAATGATGAAGTTATTATCATTGATGGATCTCCAGGGATAGGTTGTCCTGTCATAGCTTCTATTACTAATACTGATCTCTGTCTTGTAGTAACTGAACCGACATTATCTGGATTAAATGATTTAGAGAGAGTGTTAGAATTAATTAATAGTTTTAAAATAAAGGTACTTGTTTGTATAAATAAATATGACATAAATCTTAATATGACTGAAAATATTGAAAATTATTGTAGAGAGAATAATATTGAAATCATAGGTTTGATTCCGTACGATGATATAGTTACCAAATCAATTAATGATTTAAAACCAATCATTTTATATGAAACAAGTCAAGCAGGTATAGAAATAAAGAAAATAGCTGAAAAAATATTTAAAATTTATAAGGAGGAATATTTATGAAAGTAGCAATAGCAACTGATAATAATAAATGTAGTGATCATTTTGGTCATTGTGAAGGATTTAAACTTTATGATGTAATAAATGGTAAAATTGAGCAGGAGGATTTTATAAAAAATCCAGGACATAAACCAGGTTTTTTACCAAACTATTTAAGTGGCAGAGGTGTAAATGTTATAATTTCTTCAGGTATGGGAAGTTCTGCCCAGGAATTATTTAAAGAGAAAAACATTGAAGTAATTGTTGGCTGTGAAGGCAGTTTAGACAGAATAATTCGAGAGTTTATGGATGGGAGTTTAGTATCAGATAAGAGTGTATGTAATAAACATGAATTTGATGGAAATTGTAATGATTAGTATTAAATTTTATAAAGAAAGGAGGAATTATATATGCCAAGATTAGATGGAACAGGTCCTAATGGTAATGGATCAGGAACAGGAAGAGGATTAGGGAATTGTAATCCTAATCAAAAAAATGTTAAAATTAATAATGAAGATCAAAAAAATGGTAATCAATCAACAAATCAAAATATATCTAAAAAACCATTAGTTGATCGTGGACTAGGATTAGGACGCAGAAATGGTAGAGGATTTCGTAATAGGGGTAGATAAGGAGTAATATATATGGCAAGACCAGTAAAATCAAGAACTATTTGTTCAGAACCTAAAATAAATATATTTGGACCAAGAAACCTTAGCGAAG
>JAQVWY010000076.1 GCA_028709465.1 Tissierellia bacterium
TAATTCTCCTCATATATATTATTATATGAGCATTCACTCATATTTAATAAGAATTTTAATATAGGTTTCCTGCTTTTATTTTTTCTGCAAGTTCTTTAACCTTTTTATCAATTTCAGCTATAACGAATTCAAATTCTTCATCACTTTTGCCTGTTGGATCATCTAATCCCCAATCCTCTTCATACTTACTTGGAAGAAACGGACAGATTACATTACATCCCATTTTTATTGTTATATCAATTTTTGGAAGTTCATTAATCAATTTGGAATATTGTGTTTTTTCCATATCTATACTATAATTTTTTTTCATTAACCTTACAGCATCTTGATTAATTTGGGGTTTAGTTTCTGTTCCTGCTGAATAACTTTCAAAAACATCGCTTGCAAAGTACTTACCTAACGCTTCTGCCATTTGACTCCTACAAGAATTATGAACGCATATAAATGCTACCTTTGGCTTATTGTTCATAGTTGATCTCCTCACTATTAAATTTACAAAGTTATTGTATATGATTGTATGCTCATATGTCAATATATAACTTATAAATATTATGTAAATTATACGTAAACTTTATACCATAATACCTTTAAGGCAATACGTTAATTTTACTACAGTTTTGCCTTCTTTAATAAGTTCTTCTTTTCATGCAATATTTAAATTAAATTTTAATATTCATTAAAAGCCTCCATTTTTAAATAGAATTTTATCTACCTTTAGACATAATCATTAAAAGTATTATTAATTAGCATACCACTTACATTAGTTAAAATAATAAATAATTTTAATAATTTTATTGTTATGTATTGATAATCATCTATTTGTAATATTATAGTTTACATATAGATATGCATCAATATATTTTAATATAATAGAGTTAATTTTTAAATTCTAAATTATAAAAAAAAGTTTTTAACATATTGACAATCATCTATGCATTGCATATAATAAATTTATATAATATAGATGGCCATCTATATAAGCAAGAGGTGAGATTTTATAAGCAATATACCATTATAAAATCTAGAAATATAATCTAGTGATTTAAAGGAGAATGAAATTGAATATTTTTCAGTGGTTAAACAACCAATTACTTAAAATGGAGTGGCTTTCCAATTTAATAAAGCTATTAGTAGAAAACATTTTTGGATTAAGTATCCAAGAACGTATAGGTGGAAGCATTCACTTTTTTATTTATGATGTTATAAAAATATTTATACTTTTATCAGTTCTAATTTTTATAATTTCATATATACAGAGTTATTTTCCTCCTGAAAGAACCAAGAAAATATTAGGTAGATTTAATGGAATTTCAGGCAATATATTAGGTGCTTTGCTTGGAACTGTTACACCATTCTGTTCATGTTCGTCAATTCCGCTGTTTATTGGTTTTACAAGTGCAGGATTGCCGTTAGGTGTAACTTTTTCATTCTTAATATCATCTCCACTTGTTGATTTAGCTTCAGTATTGTTGCTCGCAAGCATATTAAACTGGAAAATTGCAATCGGGTACGTTGTTGTAGGGCTTATACTTGCAGTGGTAGGCGGAACAACAATCAGTAAATTAAAGCTTGAAGATTATGTTGAACCATTTGTTTATGGAAACAAATCCCTTGACATTGAACAGGAAAATATGACAAGTAAAGATAGAATTGATTTCTCTAAAGAACAGGTTTTGTCAATTATTAAAAAAGTTTGGTTGTATATATTAATAGGTGTTGGTATTGGAGCTACAATACACAATTGGATTCCTGAATCTGCTATTACTGCAATTTTAGGAAAAGATAAGTGGTATTCTGTTTTAATAGCAACCATAGTAGGGGTTCCTATGTACGCTGATATATTTGGAACCCTACCTATTGCTGAAGCATTAGTTGCTAAAGGTGTTGGGCTTGGAACTGCTCTCTCATTCATGATGGGAGTAACAGCTTTATCGTTGCCTTCAATTATTATGTTAAAACAAGTTGTTAAGCCTAAACTTTTAGGAATATTCGTGGGTTTAGTTACTGTAGGTATTATAATTATCGGATATGCATTTAATGCCTTTGGGTATTTGTTCATATAATTTAATAATAACAATATAAGGGAGATCAAACTATGGTAATTAAAATTTTAGGCTCAGGATGTAAAAATTGCATTGCTTTAAAAGAAAATACAGAAGCAGCATTAAAAGAAACAGGTATTGATGCTGAAGTAGTTAAGGTGCAAAATATGAAAGACATTGTATCTTATGGTGTTATGCAAACACCTGCGTTGGTAATTGATGAAAAAGTAATATCATATGGAAAAGTGTTAAAATCAAATGATATAGTAAAAATTCTTAAAAAGTTGAAATGACATTTTATAATTTTTTCAATTATGTACTTCATTACAGATATTTATTTGTCCTAATGCATATCTTAATATAATAGATGAAAGAAGGTACTGCCCAAATGTTAAAAAATAATAATTCATGCTGTAACAATTCAAGTTGCTGTAGTATTCCAAGTAAAAATGATTTCAAAAAAAGTATTGTAATCGATTTTTTATATCTTGATGTTACAATATGCGAACGATGCCAAGGAACAGATAATAGTTTAGATGAAGCAATATCAGAAGTTTCAAAGGTCCTCGAAGCAACAGGCGTCACTGTAATAGTAAATAAAAACAATATTGTAAATGAAGAACTTGCAAGAAAATATAAATTTGTAACTTCGCCAACCATTCGTATTAACGGAAATGATATTCAAATGGATTTTAAAGAAAGTTTATGCGAATCATGTGGAGATCTATGCGGAGATGACGTAGACTGTCGAGTTTGGATTTATGAAGGAAAAGAATACACAAAACCGCCAAAAGCTATGATAATTGAAGCTATTTTAAAAGAAGTTTATGGTGGTGGTATTGCAAAACAAGAGGAACAAGATTACATTATGCCTGATAATCTAATAAAATTTTATAACTCTAAAAAATCAAGGATACCAAATAATTCTTTGTAAATATGAGAAATATAATATAGGGGGCTGTCTCAAAATAGAAAATAAAATTTCTATGAGAGACAGCCTCATTAAATTTAATCAAACTTTATTATAGATTTTCAAACTTTCTTTTAAAACTACAAAAATTAATTATCGTTCTTTGCTTTGTAATCTGATATAACTTTTTCTGCCATATTTACTGGCATTTCATCGTATCTTAAAAATTCCATTGTGAAGCTTCCTTTTGCTTGAGTCATTGATTTAAGTTCTATTGCGTATGTGTACATTTCAGCCATTGGTGCTTCTGCCATCACCAATTGATTTCCATCTTCTTGCTGTTCCATACCAAGAATTCTTCCTCTTCTCTTGTTCATATCACCCATTATGTCACCCATGTATTCATCTGGAACATTAATTTCTACCTTTGCAATAGGTTCAAGCAAGATTGGCTTTGCTTCAGTCATACCTTTCTTAAATGCCAATGAAGCTGCTATTTTAAATGCCATTTCATTTGAGTCAACATCGTGGTAAGAACCGTCATACAATGTGGCTTTAATTCCAACTACTTTACATCCTGCTAACACACCTTTATCTAAACATTCCCTCAATCCTTTTTCAACAGCTGGTATAAAGTTTCTTGGAACTGAACCACCAAATATTTCTTCTGTAAATTCAAATTCTTTATCTGTTGGTTCAAATCTAATATGAACATCTCCGTATTGTCCAGCACCACCTGATTGCTTCTTATGTTTACCTTGAACATCAGATTTACCTCTTATAGTTTCTCTGTATGCTACTTTAGGAGGTGAAAGAGTAACTTCTACTTTAAAATTATTTTTTAATTTGCTTGCAATTACATCAAGCTGAATATTTCCTTGTCCACCAATTACTTGTTCCTTTGTTTCAACGTTTCTTTCTATAGTAAAGGTTGGATCTTCTTCATTTAATTTATGAAGACCAACACCCACTTTTTCCTCATTATCTTTTGTTTTTGCATTAACTGCCATGAAATAACATGGTTTTGGAAAATCTATTTTATCAAATATAATAGGATTATTTTTAACAGAAATTGTATCTCCCGTTGTAAAATGTAACAATTTTGAAGTTGCTCCTATATCTCCTGCTGGAACTTCTGTTGCTTCTAATTGTTCTTTTCCTCTCATGAAAAATATGTTACCAACTCTTTCAGTTTCTCTATTTGCTGCATTATAAATATCCATATCCTTTTTTAAAGTACCAGACATAACTTTAAACAGTGTAATTTTCCCAACAAATGGGTCAACTATTGTTTTAAATACTAAGGCTGATAAAGGTTCTGAAGGTTCTACCTTTCTTGTAACTTCTACTCCATCATTCATTCCCTTCACTTCACATAAATCTTCAGCACTTGGTAAATATTCTACCACCATTTTCATTAATAAATCAGCACCTAATCCCTTAGTAGCGGCTGCTAATACTACTGGAACTAACTCTCCGGCAAGAACGGCTTTTCTCAATCCTGTATTTATTTCTTCATCAGTAAATTCTTCTCCGCTAAAGAATTTATCTAACATTTCTTCATCTGTTTCCGCAACAGCTTCCATTAAAATTGCCTTTAATTTTTCAGCTTTTTCAGCTGTATCTGGATATGTTTCAACTGGTTCAGAGTTTATATAACTTTGACCTTCAAGTATATCCATATATCCATCATGACTTTCTCCTTTACCTATTGGTAATGCAAAAGGTACTACTTTTTTTCCAAAACGTTCTCGTAATTGTTCTAATAAATTATCAAATTTAACGTTCTCTTTATCCATTTTATTAAGTACAATTATTCTCGGCATATTTCTTTGTTCAGCGTATTTCCAAACTTTTTCTGTTCCTACTTCTATTCCCGAACTTGCATCTACTACTATAACTGCTCCACTAGCGACCCTTAAAGCTCCATGTACCTCTCCTACGAAATCAAAATAACCAGGAGTATCAAGGAAATTAATTTTAGTATTTTCATACTCTATAGGTATAATTGATGTTCCTATTGAAACTTGTCTATCTTTTTCCTCTTTATCGAAATCTGATACTGTATTACCATCTTCAACTTTGCCCATTCGGTTTGTTACTTTTGTTTTAAATAAAAGTGATTCCGTTAGTGTAGTTTTACCACAACTGCTATGGCCTAATAATGCAACGTTTCTAATTTTGTCAATGCTATACGTTTTCATTTACTTTATCCTCCTAATTAATTTGCGTAATTACTTTATATTTTACATGATATATACTTAAAAATCAATACAATTTTAATTATTCGTAATTTGTGAATATTTTATCCATAAAACATTATCCTAAAATAAGATAATTTTGATTATAATATAACTTAATGATATAATACTTATATAAAACGAGAGAGGAAAATATTATGAATGACATAATATACAATTATATAATTCAAACAATACTAGGAGCTGCTTCAGGATATATTACAAATGATTATGCAATAAAAATGCTTTTTAAAGAGTATACTCCCCTTAAAATCGGAGGAGTCATTAAAAAAACAAGAAATGAATTTATTGATAACCTTAGCACCTTAGTGGAAAGTGATTTAATTAATAAAGATAAATTAAATGAAATTTTAAAGGATGCTGATTTTAAAACCAAACTTGAAACCATTACAAAAGACTTTTACACAAAATATCTTTACGAAGTTAGCTTTAATCAGATTATTGCTAATATTGATGGTTTTGATGCATCTGTAAAATTAACTGGTGAATATATTGATACTATATTAAATAATCATATTGAAGAAATAACTACATATATAACGGAAAATTTTAAATTAGATGATCAATTAACAGAAAAACAAAAAACTAAAATAAGTGTATCATTAACAGATTCAATATTAAAATCTATCAATAATACTGATATTATAAATAGATTATCAGATTTATTATATTTAGAAAAAGGACATTTAAGGATAAATGATATAATTAATATTTCTGAAGATAAAATTGTAATAATAACAAATAATTTTTTTAATATATTTCATGAAATCATATCAAATGATTTAAATAAAGAAATTGATACACTAATACATGAAATTATTAATTCTTTTATTAGTAATGATTCATTAGTAGAAACATTTTATGATATGTCTTTAAAGGATATATTAAAAATTGATCATAAATTTAAAAATGATGCCGCTGAATTATTAATTAGCTATGTAAATTCAAGCATATGTCAAAATATGATTTATGAAATGTGCGAGTCATTGTTTTCATATTTAAAGACAATTAACAAACCATTATATGATTTCACTGATACAAACTTTGAAATTAATTTAAAATCATTTTTTTTATATGCTCTTCCTGATTTAACTGATTATTTAATTGAATGGGTAGACTTTAACAGTGAAAATATTAATAATTTAATAGAAGATTCTATAAATGAAGTAATAAATGAATCCGATAAAATGAAATCAATGCTTCTAAATAAATTAAAAAATACTTATTTTAATAATTTAGGAGAGAAATTTAATGTTGTTGAAAAAGTAAAATTATTTATTGAGCAGGAAACTGAACCTGATAAATTAAGCGAAAAAATTTCAAATGAAATAATTAAATATTTAAAAAATGCTTATATATATGAAATAATAACATCTGTTGAAAGTAAAGATATCTTAACTCCTAAAAAATTAACAAATAATATTACTAAATATATCGATACTAATTGCAATAGAATAGTTGAAATATTAATCAATTATATATCAGAACAAAAAGTTAGGGACATCTTACCTCATAATAAATCTTTAATGGATACTGTTAACAATAAATTATTTGAATTTCTTAAAAACAAAATACTATTATCAGAAAACATTAATTTAATTTTAAATGAAAAAACTAATAAATATATAATTGATTTGACAGAAAAGAGTATTAATGAATTTGATCCTAATAAAACAAATGTTTTTTTAACTCAATATTTAAATAGAAACAAAATTAATATTGAAAATTTAATAAAGAGCATTAATATAAAAGAAATAAATTTTAAAAATGAAAATTTATCTAATTTGATTTCTAAAAAATTAAGAAATAGCTACTTTGAAACAGGTAATAAAGTTAAAAATCAAAAATTGTCATTAGTGATAAACAAAATAAACAGCATAAAGAATTTATATGAAAATAGCTCTGAAGCAATACGTAACTTTGTAATAAATAATATGGATTATTGGATAAGTGGCTCTGTTAAAGCAATAGTATTTGAAAATCTAAATAAATTAAATGATGATGAACTAGTTGATTTTGCTAATGATTTTATAGGAAGAGAATTGCAGCCTATCATGTATTTTGGAGGAATACTTGGAGCCTTAGCAGGTTTAATATTAGCATTTATACAAAATGCTCCAACTGACTTTGGATTATTTACTATTGGAAACATGATAACATACGCGTTAGTTGGATTTATAACAAATGTTATTGCAATTAATATGATTTTTAAGCCCTATAAGGAAATTAAATGGTTGAGCAAGATTCCATTTTTAAGAAATTTTTCACTTGGATACATAGTTAAAAATCAGCAAGTTTTTGCAGAAAACACTTCACATTTTGTTAATAATACATTATTAAGGAAAGAAAGCATAAATGAATTATTTAGTAAATATGAAGAAACAATTAAATCAACTTTATATTCAAATATTGAAAAAAATGATTTCTCTTTATTTCAGAGACTTTTAAACAACAATTTAATAAAAATTATTTCAAATTCTAGTAAATTTACCATTGATTTTGCGAAAAAGAATAAGAAGAATATAAGCCATTATCTTTTTAATCTTTTAAAAGCAACAAAAATTTCAACATTAATAAATAATAACTTTAAATTTAAGATTATTAATTTTGCTAAAAATAATATATTGAAATGCAATAAAAAATTTAGTAAATATGCTATATCAAAACTGAAATCAAATGATTTATTGATAAATCAATTATCTATTAATTCCATTGACTCTGCTAAATTATATTCTACAAAGCATATGGAAAAATATTATGATAATATAAATAATAAAATTGATTTTAATAACTTAAAATCAAAACTTATTAGATATGAGGATAAATATATTAATTATATTAATAAACCGATTAATGAAATATTTAGTCAACATCATATTGATAATGCTAGTAGATTATTATCTAAGAAAATAGTTGAATATATTTTATCTTTGAATTCAAAAGAAAAAACATTAATACTATTAGAGAGTAGACTAAATAAAATAATTGATAAAAATAAAAATGTAGACGAAATTTATAATGGCAAAGTAAAGATGATTATTAGCAGCAACCTTCATATTTTAGTTAACCAAATAACAAATTCATTTAAAGCCATAATTATTAATAATAAGGTAGTCGTATCATTAAAAATACAAAGTGAAATTAAAAATAAATTGGGTATACTAGAAAAAGGCATGTACAACATGCTAGGTGGTGGAGAAATTGTAGATAATATATTAACTAAGTTAATGGTCGTTAAAATACCACAATTTATTGATGAAAAAAAGCATGAGATACATACTGTATTATCAGGCACAATAGCAGAATCCTTATATAAACTAAAGTCAAAAAGCTTGTTTGAAAATATAAATATTATGCAAATTAATGAAATTATAAATGATTATTTTTCAAACCCAAAAAATCAAAATTTAATTGAGAATGGGATTTATGAATCAGTTGATTCGCTTAAGAATAGAATTAAAAATGTAAATTTAAGAGAAATATTAAACATATTGTCACTTGGAGATTTAAATACAATGTTTAATGTATATGAAGATGAATTAGATCAAATTATTACTTTACTCTCATCAAATATGACAGAAAACAAAGAACAAATAATTGGTAAAATAAAGGCAATATTAAATGATACTATTGATAAATTCATTAATAACGCTTCATTTAATGATTTGTTTAAAGATATTTCTATTGCTGATATTGAGAAAAGTATTGATAAATTATTTATAATATTAAACCAGGATGATTTCATTAATAAGTTATTATCGGAAGCTTTAAATTCCTATACCGAATATATGAGAGAAATAAGTATAGCTGAATTTATAAATGAAGATGAATTTATCACAACTTCTGAGAAATTTTTAGATAAGATTTTGTTGAAACATGATACAGAAGAATTAATTAAAAAAATATTTACTTCAGTATTTAATGAATCTATTGATAATAATTTAAATTTCATTGATAAAAATACTAAATCTTATTTTGCTAATTTATTTATTGAATCTAGTGTGAAAAGTTTAAAAGAAAATCTAAACTATATATTAAAATCAGTAGAATTTGATAAGCTTGCCAAAGAAGAAATAGAATCCATGGATGCAAGAAAAATTCATGAATTATTTAATTCATTTTGTGGCAAATATTTTAAACGACTTATGATTTATGGTCTGGGAGGCTTCGTCTTTGGTATCAACATCTATGTAGGATTATCCCTCACAGCATTAAAAATTATTAACGAAAAATTTCAAAAATAGGGGGATGGTTATAACCAATAACCATCCCCTTCAAAATTTCTGTGTTTATTTACTTCCTATCAAATTACAATTATCAAACATCATTTTATTAATATTGTATGAAACTAATAATTGGTATCTGCTAATTTCTGCTTGTGCTAAATTTGTATCTGCTTCTAAAACATCAAGAGATGTAGTCATTCCATTATCGTAAAGAAGTTTGTTGATTCTTGCTGCTTCTTTTGCTATTTCAACAGTTTTATCCATATTTAATATTGCTCTTTCAGCCTTTACTAAATTTAAATATGTTTTTCTTACATCAAGTTCAACATTCTTATATACCTTAGGTACATTTAATTCAGCATCTTTTAATTTTTCAACTGCTGATTTATGTTGTCTTAAATTTGAAGTATAATAAGCAGTATAAGCATGCGTTTCAATTTTTTGGAGTTCAAGATCATTGTTTGCTGTTAATATTTCTGGTCTATCGGTTTTAGCTTTTTCTATTACAGCTTTTAAATCAATATCTGATATTGGAACATATTCTAAATTTTTGTCGGTAAGGGTCAATTCCATATCAAATGGCAAATCTAATTTATTTAATAAGTTTAATTTTGCCATTTCTAAATCATCTATTGAAGAATCTAATTCCGTTTGTGCTCTTTGTACGGCCATTTCTCCATTTAAAACTTCTGCCCTTGTTGCAGTTCCATTATTAAATTTAAGATTAATAACTCTTAATTGTTCTTTTGCTTTATTTAAATTACCTTCATTGATTTCGATTGTTTTTTCCGTTACTAATACTTGATAATATAAAGATTTAGTTTCAATTTCAATACCTACATTTATAACTTCTCTGTTCTTTTCTATTTCTTTCGTTTTTAAATCTGCATATGTAATATAATAGTTATTTTTTGATAATAATGCCGTTACATAATTATTCATATACTGTTGTTCCTCAGGTGTAAAACCTTCTGTTAACGACTTTGAAATCATAGTTTCAACAGTTTCCTTTTGATCTTTTGCATTTTTTCTGCTTTCTTTTATTTCTTTAAGTCCATCATCTATTTTCCACATTTCCCTACTGTTTTCCTTCGCTATTTTCACAGCATCTTCAATTGTTAATTCCATGGACTTTATATTTTCTAATGCAGATTCAAGATTATCGGCATTGATATCTGTTTCTTCTATGGCACCTAATACAATATTTTTTTCCCCAGCAAAAACCAAATTCACTTGAAATGTGGATAAAAAAAGTACCATTGCCAATAATAATGCTGTTTTATTTTTCATAACGCCCTCCAAAAATTTTTATTCATATAAATATTCTACAACAAAATCAATAAAAAGCAAATTACAAATCAAATATAAATAATATAATATACAACAATCCTTAAAGTACCATTAAAATACCATTAAAATACTAAAAATAAAAATGTCATCCTGGAACATCAGCGAAGGATCTCAATAAAGGTATGGGGACACACATAGTCCTAAAAGGAATGTCCCCAACTTTATATGAGATTATTGCTACCACATCAGAATGACAAAAAACTATGGTATTCTTGGCAATGACAGAAAAGTAAAGGTTACTATCTGCATTTCATTTCTCATTTCTGCATTTATTAATACGCTCTTGCCACATAAATCATATGCTTTGCTTCTTTTCCGCAAATAGGGCAAACATCCCCTAAATGTTCTTGCTCAAATGGTATACATCTTATTGTAGCGCCAGTTTCTTCTTTTAATTTTGCTTCGCATTCTTCATCTCCGCACCACATCATTTTTGCAAATCCTGGTTTTTCATGTACATCCTTTTTATACTGTTCGTAATCAGTTACTACATATGTGTGTGCTTCTCTATGTGCTTTTGCTTTTTCAAATAAATCATTTTGCATATTATCAAGCATAGAAGAAATTGCTTCTGCAAAATTATCTAAAAGCACTGTTTCTTTTTCTAATTTATCTCTTCTTACTGCAACCGCTTGATTATTTTCAATATCTCTAGGTCCAATTTCAATTCTGATAGGATAGCCCTTCATTTCATATTGATTAAATTTCCATCCAGGTGAGTTTTCTGTAGAATCATCAAGCTCTACTCTTACGCCAGCAGACTTTAATTGTTCATATAACTCATTTGCCTTTTCCAATACACCTTCCTTTTTCTGTGCAATTGGAATTATAACTACTTGAGTTGGAGCAATCATTGGAGGTAACACCAATCCTCTATTATCAGAATGAACCATAATAAGTCCCCCAATTAACCTTGTAGAAATTCCCCAAGATGTATGGTATGGATATTCTTCCTGTCCTGTTCTTCCTTGGAACTTTATATCAAATGCCTTTGTAAAATGCTGACCTAAATTATGAGAAGTTCCTGCTTGTAATGCCTGCCCGTCATGCATTAATGCTTCCATAGTATAAGTTGAAAATGCACCTGCAAACTTTTCTTTTTCACTTTTTTTACCAACGATAACAGGCATTGCAAGTAAATCTTCTGCAACTGATTTATAAATATCTAAAATCATTAGTGTTTCTTCTTCAGCTTCCTCATATGTTTCATGAAGAGTGTGACCTTCCTGCCATAAAAATTCAGAAGTTCTTAAAAATGGTCTTGTAGACTTTTCCCATCTTACTACACTACACCATTGATTGTATAAATAAGGCAAATCCCTGTAAGAATTTAGCCATTTCTTATACATATGGCAAATAATTGTTTCAGATGTAGGCCTAATAACTAGCTTTTCTGATAATTCTTGACTTCCGCCTTTAGTTACCCATGCAACCTCTGGGGCAAACCCTTCAACATGATCCTTTTCCTTATTTAGTAAGCTTTCTGGAATAAGCAAAGGAAAATACATATTTTTGTGTCCTGTTGCTTTGAATTTTTCATCAGCATATTTTTGTATACCCTCCCATAAAGCAAAACCATATGGGCGAATAACCATAAATCCTTTTACCGGTGAATAATCTACCAATTCATTTTTCATAATAACATCTGTATACCACCTGCTGAAATCTTCTTCCATAGGTGTAATTTCTTTTACAAAATCTTTTTCTTTCTTAGCCATAATTTGTTAATCCTTTCTATTTATATTTTCTTCAACTCAATATTTTTATATGCTCGTTGCGTCTGACCTACCATTCATTTTTTCTGCTCCTTGCGTCGCAAAAAATGGGGTCAGGTCAAGAAAAAAATCCGCCTCAGCTAAGAGGCGGATTTCCGCGGTACCACTCTAATTACTGCATTTAATTACAATGCAGTATCTCATATAAATAACGGTTTTGCCGTTTAGGTTATTACCCTAAATGCTCAAAGGTGGGTTCAATACATAGAGGGACAAAAGCTTTTCACCATTAGCTTTCTCTCTAAAGACCATATATATCTACTAGTCCTTTTCATTGCTTATTATTAAAATTTATTAAAGATATACTATATTAGTTTTCTCCATTTGTCAATATATTTTGAAATATTTCACCCTAATTTTAATTTAAAAATTATATTATTATGTCATATTAATTAATTATTAAATGGTAATGTTTTCTTGCAATAAATTTATAAAGCTTGTATAATGAAATTAATGTAAATAAAAATTTAGGAGGTATTATATGAAAAAAAGAATTTTAAGTTTAGTTTTAATAGCATTATTAATACTAAATAGTTTTAGTTTTGTTCTTGGTGTTGAATTGATAGAAGATGCAGCTACTAAAATTACTATAATTCATACTAATGATACACA
>JAQVWY010000077.1 GCA_028709465.1 Tissierellia bacterium
CTTGTTTAATGTCATTGTAATTGCTGCTGTTAATGTAGTTTTACCATGGTCAACGTGGCCAATAGTTCCTATATTAACATGAGGTTTATTTCTTTCAAACTTAGCTTTTGCCATTTTTATTTCCTCCCGGATTATTTAATAATTTATTTTATTATTATTATTATTTTATTATTATTATTTTATTATTATTATTGTGCTATTATTTTTTCAGCTACATTATTTGGAACTTTTTCGAAATGATCAAATTCCATTGCATAATTAGCTCTACCTTGAGACATTGATCTTAAAGTAGTAGCATATCCAAACATTTCTGATAATGGAACGAAAGCATCAACAACTTTAACTCCATTTCTATCAGTAAATCCTTCAACTCTACCTCTTCTAGAACTCACGTCTCCCATTATATCCCCTAAATATTCATCTGGAGTTGTAATTTCAACTTTCATATATGGTTCAAGAAGTACTGGTGTTGCTTTTCTCATAGCATCTTTAAACGCCATAGATCCAGCAATTTTAAACGCCATTTCACTTGAGTCAACTTCATGATATGAACCATCATATAATGTTACTTTAAAATCTATAACTGGATATCCAGCAAGAATACCATTTTCTGCTGCTCCTCTAATTCCAGCTTCAACAGCTGGTATATATTCTCTTGGTATAACTCCACCTGTTATTGCATTTACGAACTCCATACCTTTACCAGCTTCTTGTGGTTCCAATTTAATTTTAACATGACCGTATTGACCTTTTCCACCAGATTGTCTAGCGTATTTAGTATCAACATCAGCTTCGCCTGTAATTGTTTCTTTATAAGAAACTTGTGGTTTACCTACATTGGCTTCAACCTTGAATTCTCTTAAAAGTCTATCAACGATTATCTCTAAATGTAGTTCTCCCATACCTGCAATTATTGTTTGACCTGTATCAGGATTTGTATAGGTTTTGAATGTTGGATCTTCTTCAGCAAGCTTTTGAAGACCAATACCCATTTTTTCCTGTCCTACTTTAGTCTTAGGTTCAATTGCTACTTCTATAACTGGGTCAGGGAATTCCATAGATTCAAGTACAACAGGGTGATCTGGATCACATAATGTGTCTCCAGTAGTAGTAAACTTTAATCCTACTGCTGCTTCTATGTCTCCTGAATAAGATGTTTTAATTTCTTCTCTTTTATTAGCATGCATCTGAAGAATACGACCAATTCTCTCTCTCTTGTTTTTAGTAGAATTTAAAACATAGCTTCCTGATTCTAATGTTCCACCATAAACTCTAAAGAAAGTCAACTTACCAACAAATGGGTCAGTCATTATCTTAAATGCTAGGGCTGCTAAAGGATCTTCGTCTCTAAATCCTACCTCAATTTCTTCCTTAGTATCAGGATCGAAGCCCTTCATTTGTGGTACTTCTGTAGGACTTGGCAAGTAATCAACTACTGCATCCAACATAAGTCTAACACCTTTGTGTTTATATGAAGTACCGCAAAGTACAGGAATAATCTGAACATTAATAGTTGCAGTTCTTATTGCTTTCTTTAATTCTTCAACTGTGATTTCTTCACCGTTTAGATATTTTTCCATTAATGTTTCATCAATATCAGCTACCGCCTCAATTAATTTTTCTCTGTACTCATTTGCTTGGTCTAAATGTTCTTCTGGTATCTCTGTAATAGTAATGGCTGTTCCTTCATCGTTACCATAATTAATAACCTTCATTTCTACTAAATCTATGATAGCTCTAAAGTTTTCTTCAGTACCGATAGGTAACTGAATTGCAACAGCATTAGCTTTTAATCTATCAACAATTGTTCCCATTGAATAGAAGAAATTTGCACCTAGTTTATCCATTTTGTTTATGAAACAAATTCTTGGTACATGATATTTATCTGCCTGTCTCCAAACAGTTTCTGACTGGGGTTCAACCCCCATTTTAGCATCAAATACTGTTACGGCTCCATCTAATACTCTTAATGATCTTTCAACTTCAACTGTAAAGTCTACGTGACCTGGTGTATCTATAATGTTTATTCTTACATCTTTCCAATGACAAGTAGTAGCAGCTGAAGTTATTGTAATTCCTCTTTCCTGCTCCTGCGCCATCCAGTCCATTTGAGCTGCACCTTCGTGAGTTTCTCCTACTTTATGAATTTTCCCAGTATAGAACAGGATTCTTTCGGTAGTAGTTGTTTTTCCGGCATCAATATGTGCCATAATACCGATATTTCTAGTATTTTCTAGAGAATATTCTCTACTCATTTTTTTACCTCCTTCACGCTGCTATTTTAAGTTTATTACTTAATTTAAGCATATTACCATCTAAAATGCGCAAATGCTTTATTAGCTTCTGCCATTTTGTGTGTATCTTCTCTTTTCTTAACACTTGCACCTACGTTATTAGCAGCATCCATTAATTCTTTTGCTAGCTTTTCACGCATTGTTTTTTCTCCTCTTTTACGAGAATATGTTACTAACCATCTTAATCCTAATGTTTGTCTTCTTTCAGGTCTAACTTCTATAGGAACCTGATAAGTCGCACCACCAACTCTTCTTGCTTTAACTTCTAAAACAGGCATAATATTGTTCATAGCTTTATTGAAAACTTCTAATGGATCTTCACCTGTTTTTTCTTTGATTATGTCAAATGCATCATAAACAATTGTTTGTGCAACACCCTTTTTTCCATCATACATAAGTTGGTTAATTAATTTACTAACCACCTTGTCTTTGTAGATTGGATCTTCCATAACTACTCTTTTGGGTATGTGTCCTTTTCTTGGCACTGTACTTCCCTCCTTAATAAAATTTTAATTCATAGGTACTCGACAATATGTTTTGCCGTTGTGCACAAAATGCATCATATATATTATGAGGCGCCTAGCAGCATCATAACCTGCATAGTGTGCCGGATATCGTCAATTATTTTTTAGCTTTTTCTTTTTTAGCTCCATATTTAGATCTTGATTGAGCTCTCTTGTTAACACCAGCTGTATCAAGGGTACCTCTGATTATATGGTATCTAACCCCTGGTAAGTCTTTAACTCTACCACCTCTTATTAAAACAACACTGTGTTCCTGTAAGTTATGACCTACACCTGGAATATAAGCAGTTACTTCAGTACCATTTGTTAATTTAACTCTGGCAATTTTTCTTAAAGCTGAGTTAGGTTTTTTAGGTGTTACAGTTTTAACAGCTGTACATACTCCCCTTTTTTGTGGTGAGCTAACCTCGTTTGTTTGCTTTTTTAATGTGTTTAAACTTACATTTAAAGCTGGAGAATCGGATTTGTAAGTAACTGTTTCTCTTCCTCTTCTCACTAACTGGTTAATAGTTGGCATTATTGCACCTCCTTACTTTTTATAAACTCTATTTTAAAACGGCAGCCGCCGCTGCGTTTACATTGATACCGCAAGACGCACCAAGTTCTTTCATACTATCAAAATATATTATTTCAACATTTGAACTTTTACAAGCATCTTCGATAGGCTTTGTAACATGCACATCAGCATCCTTTGATAGATAAACTTTTTCAGCTTCATTTCTAGATATTGCCCTCAAAGTTTGCTTTTTTCCTATTACTATTTTTTTATTATCTAATCTATTTACCATTATATCACCCTTCAAACACCATAAAAATTATGTTTCTTTTGCAGTCTCATTCACTATCTTTTTTGCCACTTACGTCGCATAAATTAGGAATGGGTTAGGGCATTAATAAACATAATTTCTATCATATTTTATGAGTAGATGACTAAAATTTTAGTCATCTACATATTAAAGGACTTGAGTATTTTAACATTATATTTTTTATATGTCAAATATTTTTTATATCTATGAAATAATTATTAATTAAGAATCAATTTCTTCCACTTTTTCTTCAGATTCTTCCGTTAATATTTCATCTGG
Organism: Tissierellia bacterium; assembly: GCA_028709465.1. GTDB lineage: Bacteria > Bacillota > Clostridia > Tissierellales > Sedimentibacteraceae > Sedimentibacter. The sequence goes on from JAQVWY010000077.1 coordinate 3,904, forward strand.
AACAGTAATTCCTATATTCCTGTATTTCTTCATTCCAGTACCTGCAGGGATTAATTTTCCTATTATAACATTCTCCTTAAGTCCTAGCAATGCATCAACTTTACCCTTTGTAGATGCATCAGTTAAAACTCTTGTAGTTTCTTGGAATGATGCTGATGCCAAGAATGAATCTGTAGCTAAAGATGATTTAGTAATTCCCAGTAAAGCTATTTCACCTTCTGCTGGTTCCTTACCTTGACTTTGTGCTAATTTATTTTGTTGTTCAAATTCATAAATCGAAACTAAACTACCTGGAAGCAATGATGTATCTCCTGATTCTTCAATTCGGATTTTATTCATCATTTGTCTAATAATTACTTCAACGTGTTTATCAGAAATATCAACACCTTGCATTCTGTAAACTCTTTGTACTTCCATCAATATATACGATTCTAATGCTTTTATTCCACTAATTCTTAGAATATCATGAGGATTGATTGAACCTTCAGTAATTTTTTGTCCAGCTTCTATCTGTTCACCTTCATAAACCAAGATTTTAGAACCATATGGAATAAGATAAGTTTTACTTTCTGCCATTGAACCATTTGTAACAGTAACTTCTCTTTTATGAACTTTTTCAGTAATTGTTACTACACCTGGTATATCTGAAATAATTGCCTGACCTTTAGGTTTTCTTGCTTCAAATAACTCCTCTATACGAGGTAAACCTTGTGTAATATCTGCTGCTGCTGCGATACCACCAGTATGGAATGTACGCATTGTAAGCTGTGTACCTGGTTCACCGATAGATTGAGCTGCAATTATACCAACAGCACCACCTACATGAACCAATTTACCTGTTGCAAGGTCAGTACCATAACATTTTGCACAAACTCCATGTAGAGTTTTACAAGTAAGAACAGATCTAACCTTAACTTTCTTAATTCCAGAATCTTGGATTTTTTTAGAAAGCTTTTCAGATATAAAGCCTCCAGCCTCAACCATAATTTCACCGCTTTCAGGGTGAACAACATCACATGCTGCATATCTGTCTGCACATCTTTCGCTTAATTCTTCAATAACCTCTTTACCATCAACAAATGACTCTACTTCTATACCATCACTGGTTCCACAGTCCAACTCTCTTATAATAACATCCTGGCTAACATCAACAAGTCTTCTTGTCAAATAACCAGAGTCTGCTGTTCTTAAAGCTGTGTCAGTTAACCCTTTACGAGCTCCAGTAGCTGATAAGAAGAATTCTAGAACTGATAAACCTTCCCTAAAGTTAGATTTAACAGGAACTTCAACTGTTTTACCAGAAGCACTAGCCATAAGGCCACGCATACCAGCAAGCTGCTTAATTTGGTTACGTCCACCACGGGCTCCAGATACTGACATGATATAAATACTGTTTAATGGGTCTAAGTTATTCATTAAAGCTTCCGTAACATCTTCTGTGGTTTGATTCCATATTTTTATAACATTTTCATATCTTTCATCATCAGTCATTAAGCCTCTTCGATATTTTTTCTCATACTCAATAACTTGTTTCTCAGCCTTTTCAAGTAATACTTTCTTTTCATCAGGAACTGTAATATCACTTACGCTTATAGTTATTGCCCCAATAGTTGAGAATTTATAACCTTTTGATTTAATTCCATCAAGGACATCAGCAGTTTCTGAATTACCATGTTTTCTAAAACATCTATAAATAATTTCTTCCAGAGATTTTTTAGTAACAGTTTTATCTACTTCTAATGAGAACTTATCTACATCCCTATCAACAAAACCTAGATCTTGAGGTATATTTTCATTAAATATAAATCTTCCAACTGTACTTTCTACAAATTTTGTTTCGCCATCAACTGTTTTTCTAACTTTAACTCTTGCATGAAGATCAACCACCTTATTAAAATAAGCCATAGTTAATTCATCATAATCCTTAAAAATCATCCCTTGACCCTTTGAATTTTCAATTTCAAGTGTCATATAGTAACTACCAAGTACCATATCCTGTGTAGGAGTAGTAATTGGTCTACCATCCTTTGGAGCTAGTATGTTGTTTACTGACATCATCAAAAATCTTGATTCTGCTTGTGCCTCAACAGATAATGGAACGTGAACAGCCATTTGGTCACCATCAAAGTCTGCATTATATGCTGTACATACCAATGGATGAAGTTTAATTGCTTTTCCTTCTACTAAAACAGGTTCGAAAGATTGAATACCTAATCTATGAAGAGTAGGAGCTCTATTTAACATTACAGTGTGATCTTTAATTATTTCATCTAATACGTCCCAAACTGCATTATCAACCTTTTCTACCTTTTTCTTTGCGCTTTTTATATTATGAGCTGAACCATTTTCCACAAGCTTCTTCATTACAAATGGCTTAAATAATTCTAATGCCATTTTTTTAGGAAGCCCACATTGATTAAATTTAAGCTCCGGTCCCACAACTATAACTGAACGACCAGAATAGTCAACTCTTTTTCCAAGAAGATTTTGCCTAAAACGTCCCTGTTTCCCCTTTAACATATCTGATAATGATTTTAAAGGTCTGTTTCCAGGACCAGTAACAGGTCTTCCTCTTCTGCCGTTATCAATTAAAGCATCAACCGCTTCTTGAAGCATTCTTTTTTCATTTCGTACAATAATATCAGGAGCGCCAAGATCAAGCAGTCTTTTTAATCTGTTATTTCTATTTATTACTCTTCTATATAAATCATTTAAATCCGATGTAGCAAAACGTCCGCCATCAAGCTGAACCATTGGTCTAAGTTCAGGTGGAATAACTGGTATAACATCAAGAATCATCCATTCAGGCTTATTACCAGAAACTCTAAAAGCTTCAATTACTTCCAATCTTCTGATAATCCTAATCTTTTTCTGTCCTTTGCTATCCTTAAGGGAACTTTTTAGTTCGGCAGCTTCAGAATCTAGATCAATTTTTTGTAAAAGTTTTTTTATAGCTTCGGCACCCATTTCAGCCTTAAATGCATTTTTATAATGATCTTTATATTCTCTATACTCCATTTCAGTTAAAAGCTGTTTTTCTGATAATGAAGTGTCACCTGCCTCTGTAACTACATATTGAGCAAAATATAATATTTTTTCTAGAGCCCTAGGAGACATGTCTAATATCAATCCCATTCTACTAGGAATTCCTTTGAAATACCATATATGAGAAACGGGAGCTGCAAGTTCTATATGTCCCATTCTTTCTCTTCTAACCTTAGCTTTCGTTACTTCAACTCCGCATCGGTCACAAACTACACCTTTATATCTAACTCTTTTATATTTTCCGCAATGACATTCCCAGTCTTTAGTAGGTCCAAATATTTTTTCACAAAACAGACCATCTTTTTCTGGTTTCAAAGTACGGTAGTTAATTGTTTCAGGTTTTTTTACTTCTCCTCTTGACCATTGTCTTATTTTATCAGGAGAAGCTAATCCTATTCTAATTGACTCAAAATTATTATAATCTACCAAGGAGTTCGCTCCCTTCTTTATTTATTTTCATTTTGTCCTTGTTATTAAAAATCATCGTCATCGTCATATAAATCATCATCTAAATCAATATCATCGATATCATCAATGTCATCTATTTCCTCATCATCACTTTCATCAATCAATTCTGAAGCTTCTTCATCTTGAATATTAATCATACCCTCCATGTCATCTTCAAATTTCGTATCTCCAATATTTTCTTTATCAACTTGATAATCGTCATCTTCATTATCCATTGTTTCAACGATCTCATATTCATCTTGTTCACTTGTGATGATTTTTATGTCGAGAGCTAAACTTTGTAATTCTTTTACAAGAACTTTGAAAGATTCTGGAATTCCTGGTTCAGGAATGTTTTCACCCTTTACAATAGCTTCATAAGTTTTTACTCTTCCTGTTACGTCATCCGATTTAACAGTAAGTATTTCCTGAAGCGTATGAGCTGCACCATATGCTTCTAGTGCCCAAACTTCCATTTCACCAAATCTTTGTCCTCCAAATTGAGCTTTACCTCCTAATGGCTGTTGAGTTACCAATGAATAAGGTCCTGTTGAACGAGCATGAATCTTATCATCAACAAGATGATGCAATTTCAACATATACATATAACCAACAGTAACTGGTCCATCAAAATATTCACCAGTACGACCATCTCTAAGATCTATTTTCCCACTTCTAGGATATCCTGCAAGTTCAAGAGCATCCCATATGTCATCTTCAGAAGCTCCATCGAAAACAGGTGTAGCAACATGCCATCCTAATTTTTTAGCAGCTAATCCTAAATGGACTTCAAGAACCTGACCAATATTCATACGTGATGGAACACCTAGAGGATTAAGTACAACCTGTAAAGGAGTACCATCTGGTAAATAAGGCATATCTTCTTCAGGCATAATACGTGAAATAACACCCTTATTACCATGGCGACCACACATTTTATCACCAACATTAATTTTCCTTTTAGTTGCAATATAAACCCTTACAAGTTTACTAACTCCTGGACTTAAATCATCTCCATTTTCTCTTGTAAAGACTTTTACATCTACTATGATACCTGCTTCTCCATGAGGAACCTTAAGAGAAGTATCTCTAACCTCTCTTGCTTTTTCACCAAATATTGCTCGTAAAAGCCTTTCTTCAGCTGTAAGCTCTGTTTCTCCTTTTGGAGTTACTTTACCAACAAGTATATCACCAGATTCTACTTCAGCACCAATTCTTATGATTCCTCTTTCGTCTAAATCCTTAAGAGAATCATCACCAACGTTTGGTATATCACGAGTAATTTCTTCTGGCCCAAGCTTTGTATCTCTTGCTTCAGATTCATATTCTTCAATGTGTACAGAAGTTAAAACATCATCCATCACTAGCTTTTCATTTAAAAGCATAGCATCTTCATAATTATAACCTTCCCAAGTCATAAAGCCTATAAGTAGATTTTTGCCTATTGCCATATCTCCTAATTCTGTAGATGGGCCATCAGCTATAATCTGACCTCTCTTAACTTCATCGCCTTTATAAACTATTGGTCTTTGATTAACACAAGTACCATTGTTCGATCTCTTAAATTTTAACAACTTATATTTATCCAACATACCGTTGTCTTTTCTTTTGATTATTATTTCAGATGCAGATACAGAAGCAACAACTCCATCATTTTCAGAAATAATTACAGCACCTGAATCCTTGGCTGCTTTGTATTCCATACCGGTTCCTATAACAGGAGCTTCGGTAATCAATAACGGAACAGCCTGTCTTTGCATGTTTGCACCCATAAGTGCACGGTTAGCATCATCATTTTCAAGAAACGGTATCATTCCAGTGCCTACAGAGATTACCTGTTTAGGAGAAACCTCCATATAATCAACCATATCTCTTGATACTATTTCATTAATGCCATCAATACCTCTAACAACAACACGGCTATGTTCAAATGTTCCATCTTCATTTAAAGGTTCATTTGATTGAGCTACAATTCTCAAATCTTCAATATCAGCAGTTAAATAATCAATAATATCAGTTACTTTTCCTGTTTTCTTATCAACTCTTCTATATGGTGTTTCTAAAAATCCATATTCATTTATTCTTGCATATGTTGCAAGAGAAGTAATAAGTCCAATGTTTGGACCTTCAGGTGTTTCTATAGGACACATCCTACCATAATGAGAATGATGAACGTCTCTTACCTCAAAACTTGCTCTATCTCTTGACAATCCTCCAGGGCCTAATGCTGACATTCTCCTTTTATGAGTTAGTTCAGCCAATGGATTAGTTTGATCCATAAATTGAGACAACTGTGAACTTCCGAAAAATTCCTTAATTGCAGCAGAAACAGGTCTTATATTTATAAGAACTTGGGGAGTAACTACATCAACGTCTTGAATAGTCATTCTTTCTCTAACTACTCTTTCCATTCTAGATAAACCAACTCTAACTTGGTTTTGAAGAAGTTCTCCAACAGATCTTAATCTTCTATTACCAAGATGATCTATATCATCAACATCTCCTATACCTTTAAATAGTCCAAATTGATAATTAACAGATGCAATCATATCCTCAACAATAATATGTCTTGGTGATAATAGTTTGATATTTTCTATAATAGCTTTTTCAATATCTTCTATTGCACTATTTTCTTCAATTATTTGTTTCATTGCAGGATAATAAACACGTTCTTTGATACCTATTTTTTCAAAATCAATATCCAATCCAAAAACCTTAGGATCAACAAACTTGTTACTTAATACTCTGGTAATTTTATCATCCGAATTAACAATATCAACAGAAAAAATTCCTGCTGCTTCCATTTGATCAATGGCATCATTTTTAATAATATCATTTTTATGTACTATTATTTCGCCAGTTTCTTTATTAATAATATCTTCAGCAGATATTTTACCTGTAATTCTATTTTCAAGACTTAATTTTAAATTAAATTTATATCTTCCTACTTTTGCTAAATCATATCTTTTAGGATCAAAAAATAAAGAATTAATTAATGATGTCGCGCTATCTAATGTAGGTGGCTCGCCTGGTCTTAATCTTTTATAAATTTCTATTAAACCTTCATCCGTATTGGTAGTGTTGTCCTTTTCTAATGTTTTTAAAAGTTGCTCGGTTTCACCAATAGTCTCTATCATTTGAGAATTTGTTGAGAGACCCATTGCCCTTAATAATACTGTTATAGGAAGTTTCCTAGTTCTATCAACTCTTACATATATAATATCATTAGAATCGGTTTCATATTCTAGCCATGCACCTCTATTTGGTATAACAGTAGATGAATATAATTCCTTCCCAATTTTGTCCCTGGACATGCTATAATAAACTCCAGGAGATCGAACTAATTGACTTACAATAACACGTTCTGCTCCATTAATTATGAATGTCCCTTTTTCTGTCATTAAAGGGAAATCACCCATGAATGCCTCTTGTTCCTTAATTTCTCCAGTTGACTTATTAATTAATCTTACCTTAAGTTTTAATGGCACTGAATATGTTGCATCTCTCTCTTTACATTCTAGCTGACTGTACTTTGGCTCCCCATATAAAGCATGATCAACAAATTCAAGAATTAAATTGCCGGTATAATCCTCGATTGGAGAAATGTCATCAAGAACTTCTTTTAAGCCTTCATTGATAAACCACTCGTATGATTTCTTTTGCACCTCAATTAAATCTGGCAACTCCAATACTTCCTTAATTCTAGAGTAAGACATTCTTACCCTATTACCTATTTTCACAGGATGCGGCATTTTTTCACCCCTTAGTTAATAATTTATTTTTTTGACATACAATTTTTATGCCAACATTTTATGCTTATGCATTCTATAATAATAACATTTTATATTTTTTCTGTCAATATAATATCAGAAAAAAGTTTGTTTATAAATTTATGTTAAACCATTGTATTTTATGATATTTCACGCTGAACATTATTCTCAAAAAAACGAAAGTCAATATATTATTAACAAAATTATGCAAATTATTCATAACTTTGTTAACAATTTTCTTAAGATATTAATTAAAAGTTACCTTTATTAAAATAAGATGTGTTTAAAAAAGACTCTACTGTTACGTAAAGTCCTTATGAATGAAAGGGGACACACCTTTAAGGAGAGTCAACCCCCGGGGATAAACCTTAAAGGAATGTCCCCGTTATGTTAAATGGTTTTTAATTTATTTTATTTCTACTGAAGCGCCTTCTGCTTCTAAAGCAGCTTTCATTTTATCAGCTTCTTCTTTAGCTATTCCTGTTTTTAATGCAGATGGAGCATTGTCAACTGCATCTTTTGCTTCTTTTAAGCCAAGACCAGTTAATTCTCTTACCACTTTAATAACCTTAATTTTGCTTGCGCCAGCTGATGTAAGAACAACATCAAATTCAGTTTTCTCTTCTTCTGCTGGTGCAGCTGCGCCACCTGCTGCAGCGCCACCTGCTACTGCTACAGGAGCTGCAGCGCTAACGCCAAATTCCTCTTCTATAGCTTTTACTAATTCATTTAATTCTAATACTGTAAGTTGTTTTATTTCTTCAACAAATTTTGTGATTTTTTCACTTGCCATTTTTTATATCCTCCTGATTTATAATTAGTTTTCATTTAATTGTTCAGTGTTCGTTATTCACTGTTCATTTTTAATTTTGTCCCCGTTATATTATGCATAAATTATGCAACTTCTTCATTTTTCTTACTAATTTGGTCAAGCATGTATGCAAGATTTCGTATATTCCCTTGTAATACACCTGCCAATTGTGCAATAAGAACTTCTCTTGATGGAACATTTGCTAATGCTTTTACTTCATCAGCGTTCATTATTTTGCCTTCAGCGATACCTGCTTTTATTTTTAAAGTATCATTGCTTGTTTTAGCAAAATCATTTGTTACTTTAGCTGCAGAAACTTCATCATTAAAAGATAAAGCCAAAGCGTTAGGACCTTCTAAATTTACATTAAAATCTTCATATCCTAATTCTTTAAATGCAAAACCCATTGTTGAGTTTTTGTAAACTTTATATTCTACGCCTGCTTCTCTACATTTATTTCTTAATTCTGTAGCCTTTTCAACAGTTAATCCTTTATATTCAACTAATACAACAGATTTAGCGCTTTTAATTTTTTCAGCTACGTCACTAACAAATTGCTTTTTCTGTTCTAATATTGATTGATTCATTTCATTACACCTCCTCTATATTAGAAGTAAAATTTCATTCACTTTTCACTAATCATTCTAACAATTAGGTTAATTAGTGTTGTGCGATACGCAGTCTACGTTCACCATTTTTTCTGCTCCTTACGTCGCAAAAAATGGGGTTAGGGCATAAAAAAATCTCTCCGCAGACGAAGAGAATCTTATTTAAGCATTTCTCACCTCGGTTGGATATTTTAAATCCCATTGGATTCCAACTGTCTGCGGTAATTTATTTAATTGTGCTAAATTTTCTATAGTTCAAAATACTTTCATTTACTAAAAATTAAAATTTTACTTTTTAATCCATTAATTTAGTTGGGTTAATTTTAACTCCAGGACCCATTGTACTTGCAATAGTAACACTTCTTAAGTACTTACCCTTTGCAGCAGTTGGTTTAGCTTTAATAATAGCATCCATTATTGTTTTTAAATTGTCTGTTAATTTTTGTGTACCGAAAGATTTTTTTCCTACAGGAACGTGAATTATATTAGTCTTATCAAGTCTGTATTCAACCTTACCAGCTTTAATATCAGAGATAGCCTTCGCTACATCAAACGTAACTGTACCTGATTTTGGATTTGGCATTAAA
>JAQVWY010000078.1 GCA_028709465.1 Tissierellia bacterium
TACCAGCAAAAGTTTTCTCACCTGGACAACCTATTGGTCTAGATGCTGCACCTGTTGCTACTATTACAGTTTTAGCTTTATACTCACCTTTTTTACATTTAATTACTTTTTCGTTTCCTTCTAGTTTTACTTCAACAACTTCATCATATACTTTTTCTGCTCCAAAATGTTGTGCTTGTTGAGACATTCTGTCCACAAGTGTTGGACCAGATTCTCCTTCTAGACAACCAGGATAGTTTTCTACTTCAGATGTTAAAACAATTTGTCCGCCGTCTTTTTCTTTTTCAATAATTAATGTACTTAATCTAGCTCTACCAGCGTATGTTGCTGCCGATAATCCAGCTGGACCAGCACCAATTACTACTACATCATAAACCTTGCTCATATTACACCTCATTTCCTTTATATATACATATTAATATTAGCAATTTTCGTGCCAATATTAATATGTATAAAAATATATTTTATTCAGCAAATATACACTAAATATTATTATAATTGTATAACCTTGTCATTTTTAAAAATATTTAGAATTTTATAACAAAGTAATATTTTTCCCGCAAGGAATTTAATTTCTTTATTATTATTTTTCTTCAAACACAGTCTGACCAGTTACTTCTGTTTCTAAAGCTTTTAATGCTCTTTCAACTAATCCTCTTCTTAAAGTTTTTTCTTCTTCATGAGTTAAGGCTGGATTTCCAAGTGGATGAGGTATTGCAATTGTAGGAACTATTCTGTTAGCTCCAACTGTTAAAGATATTGGAACAACTGTACACATATGAACTACAGGAATTCCAGCTCTTTCTATTTCTTTAACCATCGTTGCACCGCAACGAGTACAAGTGCCTCAAGTTGATGTTAATATAACTGCGTCAACTCCATCTGCTTTTAATTTTTTACCAATTTCAGCAGCAAAAGCTTTTGCACTTTTAACTGCAGTTCCATTTCCAACTGTAGAATAATAATATCTATAAAGTGAACCAATTTTACCTTCTTTTTCTAAATCTCTTAGTATATCTACTGGCAATACTCTGTCAGAGTCTGCATTAGCATATATAGGGTCATATCCACCATGAGCAGTTTCAAATGTTTCTTCAGTTAAATCCATTACACCTTCAATATCATATTCACCATATTTTGAAGCTGATGATGACTCAATATGATCTGGATTTCCTTTTGGAACAATACCACCTGAAGTAACTAATGCAATTTTAGCTTTAGTTATATCTTTAACTGCAGGATTTGGATCTACTCTATCAAAATCAGGCATTGGGAATTCTGTTTCAAATTCTTTACCAGCTAATTTCTTTAATAACATACCAACAGCTCTTTTTGAACCTCTTTCTTTTTCAAAGAAATTTACTCTTATACCGTTTGGCATATATCCTTCTTCAGCAGAAGAACCTATCTTTTCACCTTTAGCTAATTTTAATGCAAGTGGAGCCATCTTTTTAACAGCATCTCTCATACCAGCTGCTGAATTCTTTGTAGATACCATATACACTTTATTTTTAAACATATCAGCGCCTGGGTTTTCTTTATACATACCTGTTATAGAAGGTATTCCAAGCTCTTCTTTTACTGCTGCTGCGATTGTACCACATGCAACACCATATCTTCCAGCATTAAATGCAGGTCCAGCAATAAATAAATCTGGATTGTATTGTTTAACCATTGCTAAAACTTCAGCTTTAGCTTTATCTAAATTTTCATTAAAATATGAATCTCCACAAACTATAGTAGCAACTATTTCTGCTTCATCCTTGAAAGCTTGTTGAAAAGCTAATCCTGGACCAACATGACCTTCTCTGATTTCTGCAGGAATGTGTGCCATTTCTTCTCCGCCTACATTAGCAAAGAATTGATTAATATATTGAACAACTTTTATCATTATTTATTCCTCCCTTCTCTACTATCTCGCACTTAATTTATTGAAGCCCATTTCATTTGTAGCCCCAGTTATAACTTGAAGTTCAACTGTTATGCTACCATCTTCGTGTAAACTACCGTCAAAACCACCAGCTATAATATCTACATAATTAATATGTCCAATTACTTTGTCAAGTTTCGGTAAATTAATAACTTCATTAGCATTACCGCCAGTTACAACAGCATTTGCACTTACGTCAGCATCTGCAAGAGATTGAGAAGAACCGTCTCTACCTGCATATTCATCAGTAATGATTACAGTTTTAATACCTTTTGCTTCAATTTTTTTACAGTTCATAATTAAATCTGTATCTGGATTTCCAAATCCTTCTTGAGATATAATTACACCATCTACTCCTAAAAATTCTGCAAGTTTAGAACTCCAGTTAGATGATCTTTCTTTATCTGCAAGATAAACATTTTCATTTGTTATTATTACTCCAACAAAATTTAAAGTTTTTCCATGTTGTTCAAACAAATCATGGATAACTGGATTGTTTAAGTGATGGTATGTTGTATTTTTATCACATGCTGAAACACAGTTACCACTAACAATTGCTCCATCCATTATTTCTGTAGGATAAATTAATGTAGATATGATTCTTTTTGCATCAACGCCATATACATATGTATCATGTAAAAGGCCTTGTGTTTGAAGCATTAATACATAAGCAACTCTAGGTAATTCAGGATAAGCCTTCATTCCTTCTGTTACAGACAATGTTTCAAAAGTTTCTGTTTCATCAGGAGTTATATTTTTAGCAAGTTCGCCTAAATAAGCTGCAGCTTTATATCCTGCAAATCTTAAAGCTTTTTCATGTTCTGGTTGTTTTAATCCATCGATTGGTTCACAAATCATTACTAAATTATTTAATTTAGAAAATGGTGTGTATTCAGCTCCTGGACCAGTCATATCTATAATACCTTCTTGGAAACCAACTATTTTACCAGTTGTCACAACAGCTGCACCTTTTAAAACATTAGTTTTACCTGAGCCTACTGTTTCAACCTTGCTCAACATTCCTGGAAATATTCCCCCTGGACCTTCTACTTTTACCCTTGGCTCAATTACGTCCTTAACAGGAGTAATTCTAACGCTTTCACCTGGTTTTGCTAGATCAAATTCTACTGATTTTAAATTTTGATCTTCTAGAATTATAGATTTTAATTCATCTTTGTTTACATAAATTATACCATTTTCTACCTTGGATGTTTCTCCAAATTGTATGTCTTTAATATAAATGTAACCTAATTCTAATTTCAAAAAAGTCACCTCCGTAACTAAGTATTTTATATATTTAACGCGCTTTCAAGCACGGTTAAATCAATTAGTTTAAAATCTCCAATTACCTTTTCATTAAATCTAATATTAACTTTATTAAATTTATCATAGGTCATAATTGAATTTTCAATAACTATTACTGAATCAAGATTTAGCTCACCTTTTAAATCAGAAATAATTAAAGATTTAAATGGTGTTTCATTTGGTTTAACGCTACTAGACAATGGATGAGTAAGTAATTCATAACCTTCATGTATTTTATCTCTGGCAAAAACCAATACATCTCTATAATTTCCATCTATAAATTTGATATTTATTAAATCCTTATACTTATTATTGACTAAATCATTATTTGTTATTACCATTTATTTATATACCCACCATTCTTTTTATTAAACCTATTATCACCAAAACAAGACAAATTATCTCTAAAAAAAGGCAAAATAATAGCAGAAAGCTAAATGCCTTCTGCTCTGTTATTAACCTGAGAGATTCCTCGTTAGAGTTGCTCCTTCGGTGCTATGCTTTCCAGAGGTTTGTCCGTTTACGGTCCTTCTGCCTGAGATCGTCATTAATAAAATGGCCTATTATTAATTTTATCCTTCGGCGCTGTTTATAATTAGTTAATATTATAACAGTCTCTTCCGTAAACATCATCCAAATATTTTTTTACTTTAATTACATTATATATAACTTTTTTTAATAAAGCAAGATATTTTTATAAAAATTTTTATGAATATTTTTTATTACTAATAGTAAATTTTTAGCTTCATTGGCAAATAATCAATTACGAATCGTTGTATTTTTTGCTCGATAACTTTATTATTTCAAACCAATTTTTATGTTTTTTTAAATTTCATGATTTTATTAATTAAACTAAATTTGGAAATCCTAGTTGTCTCAACGCTTCATACATAACTATATTAACAGAGTTAGCAAGATTTAAGCTTCTTGCATGTTCATTATTTATCATTGGTATGCGAATCCTTTTATCTTTGTTTTCTTTGTGAATATAATCAGGCAATCCAGCAGTTTCCTTCCCAAATACAATATAACAATTATTTGAGTATTTAACTTCTGTATAAAATCGACTTTCTTTTGTTGTTGAAAAAAATATCTTTTCATCTCCTGCTTCGCTAATTAATTCTTCTATACTGTTATAGTATTTAATATTTACTAAATTCCAATAATCTAATCCTGCTCTTTTAAGATATTTATCCTGCACAGAAAATCCTAAAGGTTTAATCAAATGTAAATTAGAGCCAGTAGCAGCACATGTTCTTGCAATGTTTCCAGTATTTTGAGGTATTTCTGGTTCAAATAAAACTATATTTAATGGCATTTCTATTCCTATTTTCCTTCCTAATACTAATATTAAGTCTATTGTATCATAATCAATTTTTTTTGTATACAAAATTTTTAGACTAAATAGGAACGGGGACACACCTTTAAGATAGTAAGTATATGTGATCATACCTTAAAGGAATTTCCCCGAATTACTAAATGTTTAAGTGAGATTCTTCACTACCGTTCAGAATGACAAAATATGTTATTATTTTCTATTCTTAAATTCAATTTTATAATATTTACATATTTCTTTAAGACAACATTTTTCACATTTTGGATTTTGTGCAGTACACGTTTGTCTGCCATGTGTAATTAACAAATGATGCATTAAATGGTAATACTTCTTTGGTAATTTTTTCATCATTTCATCTGAAACTTTATCAGGTGTATTTTCAGAAGCAATTCCAATTCGCCTTGTTACTCTAAAAACATGAGTATCTACTGGAAATGCAGGAATATTAAAGGCTTCAACAAGAACAACACTAGCAGTTTTTCTTCCAACACCTGGAAGAGACATTAAATCCTCCATATTTTTAGGAACTTGACCTCCAAAACGTTCCTCTAATTCTCTTAACATATTATAGATATTTTTTGATTTATTTTTATATAATCCAATCTTTTTAATTTTTTCTTCAATTTCTTCTTGTGTTAAAGTCAAAAAACTTTCTAAATCTGGATACTGCTTGTACAAGTCTTCAGTAACTTTATTAACACTTTTATCCGTAGCTTGAGCACTTAACATTGTAGAAATTAATAATTGAAAAGGTGTATGATAATCTAGCCCACATTTAGCATCAGGATATTCCTCTTTCAATATTTCATAAACTTTTATAGCCTTTGCCAATTATAAAACCTCCGAAAAAAAATTAATTATTTCTACTCTTTCATCATTATCTATAAAATCTATTACTTTTGATAGTGCTGATTCACATAAGGATTTACTGTTTGATACAACAGCAACACCTATAACAGCTCTATTCCAAAGTTCATTATGATCTACTTCTGCAATTGACACATTGAATCTTGATTTAATTCTTTCAATAATACTTTTAATTACATGTCTTTTTTCCTTCAAAGAATTAGATTCAAATATTATTAATTCTATTTGACAAGTACCAACTAGCATAATAAATCCCCCATTAATAATTTTTGATATTCTCCTTTAACTATATCATTTTCATATTTTAATTTACTATTCAAAATATCAGTAGTTTTATGTCTGTTTAGCGCCATTAAAGACCAAGCAGAGTATATTTTTATCATATCAGATGAATTATTCAATTCATTCTTAACCAAGTCAAACATTGAATTTATTTTAAGATTCCCTATTGTAATTATTGCATTTCTCTTCCATATATTTTTTCCTCTCCAACTTCCTGACAAATTCCCATATTTTTTTAAAAAATCGGAATTTGACATGTTCATTAGCTCACGAATATCAATAACTAATTTGCTATAATCATTTGTAGATTTCATTTCTATAACTGCTTTATTTTTGGGGCAAGCTAGCTGACATATATCACAGCCATATATTGCATTACCCATATTTTTTCGATATTCAATTGGAATATATGTTTTCGTTTGAGTTAGATATGATACACATTTTTTTGTGTTTAATCCACCTTCGTCTAATATTGCTTTATTTGGACAAACATTAATACATATGTTACAATCCTTGCAAATATCTATGTGTTTAATATTGTTTTCTGCATTAATATCTAAATCAGTTAAAATATATCCCAAATACATAAATGAACCATAAGAATCATTAATTAATAAGCTGTTCTTCCCAAAACTTCCAATGTTACTATTTTTACAAATTTCTCTATCTATCAAAGGGGATGTATCAACACAAATCAAATATTTAAATTTATTATATTTAAATATTTCAATTACTAAATCATTAAGAATTCTTTTTATATAATTATGATAATCTTCGCCGAAAGAAACAACACTTATTAAACCATTATCATTCGTTCTGGGTTTTTTATATCCCATCGCATATGGTATACCTACAGATATTATGCTTTTACATTCGGGAAAAATATTATTTACATATAATCTTTTTTTTAAATCCTGCTCTTCAAATTCATTATCAAAATTATTATATTTTCTTTTTAAAAAAAATTCTTCTAAATATCCATAATTCAAAACATTTGTAAATCCAATAGATTTAATCCCCATTTTATTAGCAATTTCTATAATTTTTTCTTTCATATAATCATTCCTATTATAAAATATATATATTTATAATAGCATAAATGATTAATTAATAAAAGAAATAAATATGTCATCCTGAATGATAGTGAAGGTTCTCTTATGATGAGATTCTTCACCTTCGGTTCAGAATGACAAAAAAAGTTACGGTTATTCATAGAAACGACAAAAAATATTAGGGTATTTATAGTAATAACGAATTATTAAGTTGCTTTTAATATATAGCACTTTTCTCTTTTACTATTTCTCCACCTTTTAACAACGCAGTTCTATTAAGTGGTATAACATTTTGTTTGTTTTCTCCAAAAACCTTTAAAAAAGCTTCTAGAGCTGATTCAATACTCACAGCTTTTGTTAATTCTAAATACGCCCCTAGCAAAATCATATTAGAAACCTTTGAATTTCCTAATTCAGCTGCTATTTCATTAGCAGGTATATAATATACATCAACATCTTGTCTCATAGTTTCTTGGTCTATTAGAGATTTGTTTATTATTAATTTTCCACCTGGGATTAATTCATTTTCAAATTTCCTCAATGAAGGAAGATTCATGATAATTGCAGCTGTGGCGTCTTTCGAAATAACTGGAGAACCAATCAATTTTTCTGATATAATAACATGGCAGTTGGCTGTTCCACCTCTCATTTCAGGACCATAGGAAGGAAGCCAAGAAACATTCTTTTCTTCAATCATGCCTGCATATGCTAAAAGTTTACCTATAGCCATAACACCTTGACCACCAAATCCTGCTATAATAATTTTTTCTTCCATATTATACCTCCTCAAAATTTCTAAAATTTTGTAAAGGATAATATGGTATCATATTATCTTCAAGCCATCTTAAGGACTTTACAGGAGAATATCCCCAATTCGTAGGACAAGTGGACAACACCTCTACTAAAGAAAACCCCTTGCCCTCTATTTGACATTTAAATGCCTTTGTTATAGCCTTTTTAGCCTTTCTAATATTTGCTGGAGAATTTACTGCAACTCTTTCAATAAAATTAGCTCCATCTATAGTAGCTAAAAGTTCTGCCATTTTAATTGGTTTACCGCTAAGCTCCTCGCTCCTACCAAAAGGAGCAGTTGTAGCTTTTTGACCTACTAAAGTTGTTGGTGCCATTTGACCTCCTGTCATGCCATATATTGCATTATTAACAAATATAGTAGTTATTTTTTCTCCCCTATGAGCTGCATGAATTATTTCTGCCGTACCTATTGAGGCTAAATCTCCATCACCCTGATAAGTGAAAACAATATTTTGCGGCCTACATCTTTTTATACCGGTTGCTACTGCAGGAGCTCTACCATGAGCCGCCTCTTGCATATCACAATTAAAATATTCGTATGCAAGAACCGAACAGCCAACTGGTGCTATTCCAATTGCATCATCTAGTACATTTAATTCTACTAGTGTTTCAGCCACTAATTTATGAATAATTCCATGGGTACAACCTGGACAATAATGCGTATCCTTATCTGTCAATCCTTTAGATCTTTCATAAACTATGCTCATCTACTTACCTCCTGCAATTTTTTTAATATCTTCAACAATACTAGCTGGAGTTGGAATCATCCCACCACATCTTCCATTAAAATATATAGGCAACCTGCCTTCTATAGCAATTCTAACATCATCGATCATCTGACCTGCACTCATTTCCACAGTAAGAATGCCCTTTGCTTTAGGATTTATTGATTTAAATACATCATATGGATATGGCCATAATGTAATAGGCCTAATCATTCCTACTTTTATGCCATTATCATTACAATGCTTAATTGCATTTTTTACAATTCTTGATGTTGTACCATATGCAACGCACACCACTTCAGCATCCTCTAATCCAAAGGCTTCATATTGCACTTCTGTTGCTTCAATTTTATTATATTTTTTTTGCAAATTAGCATTGTGTTGCTCTAATTTTTCAGAATCTAAGTAAAGAGAATTAATAATATTAGGCTTTCTCTTTCCTTTTGTTCCAACTGTTGCCCAATCCTTTTCAGGAAGGTCTATTTTATTAGGCTCTTTAATTTCAACAGCTTCCATCATTTGACCAATCATACCATCAGCCAGTATTAATACAGGCATTCTATAAATATCTGCCTTATCAAACGCTTCCATAACATAATCGACTGTTTCTTGAATACTTGCAGGGGCGTAAACTATAGTTCTGTAATCGCCGTTGCCACCACCTCTAGTTGATTGAAAGTAATCAGCTTGACCAGGCTGAATGCTACCAAGCCCTGGGCCTCCTCTCATCACATTAACAATTACACATGGAAGCTCTGCTCCTGCACAATAAGTTATACCCTCCTGTTTTAGAGATATTCCTGGACTTGACGATCCTGTCATTACTCTAGCTCCAGCTCCAGCAGCTCCATAAACCATATTTATAGCAGCAATTTCACTTTCTGCTTGAAGAAATATTCCTCCTGCTTCAGGTAATGCCTTTGACATATATTCAGGTAATTCACTTTGTGGAGTGATCGGATATCCAAAAAAGTATCTACAACCTGCCTTTATAGCTGCAGCTCCAATAGCTTCATTTCCTTTCATCAATACTCTTGACATAATTATCCTCCATTTTTATAATCTTTCCACCATTATTACTGAATCCGGACACATAATTGCGCAGTTCCCACATGCAATACATTTTTCTTGTTCAGTAATGAAAGCAGGATTGTAACCTTTTGAATTAAACTTTTCCTTATTTAAAATAATAATTTTCTTTGGGCAAACAGAAACACATAATTCACAGCCCTTGCATCTTTCTTCAAAAAATGTTACCTTTCCTAATGCCATAATCATACCTCCAATTATTCAACTCATCCATTCTTCCCTCATATATAGATTTATAGGGAAAAATTTATCCTCTATTTCTTTATTTGATATTTTATCTGTAATACTTTCCATTGCTACTTCATAACGAATTGGTATATCTAATTCCCAAGATACCTTTTTAGCAAGCTCGTGACCATATTCCACATCTACAATAGTTGTGCTTTTCAATAAATGAGTGTTATTTATAAGGCCTGTTGCTCTTAAAGATGAGGAATTTTCAATAGCTTTTAAATAATTTATTACATCTTCTTTTTTTCTTGTTTCAGGTCTATTGCCATTAATAACATAAAATAAATCATATTCATTTTCCTTAATCAAATCAGAAAATCTTGATAAAACTTTAGCACCTACAGGATCTCCCCCAACATCTAAAATGGAATGCATATTTTGATTTTGAATAATTCCCATAATGCCAGATGACAATGCAGGCAATTCAATAGTTGTACTGTGTATGCTGCTTTCAATAACATGTATTCCTTTACTTTCTAATAAACTTTTCTTTTCTCTTGACCTGAAATATGGATTTACAATATCTAAATCTGCTAAACTTACATTTTCAAAATTTTCCTTTATTTTTATTGCATAATTTATTGCAAATTCTGTTTTACCACTTCCGTAATGACCTGTAATAATCACTAATCTTTTATCCAGCATAGAAACCCTCCTAATACACCTTTGATTTTTCCTCCCCATTAAGAACTCTTAAACCACCCTGTGCTAGCGCAAGCAACTCATCTTCTCCAGGATAAACGACTACTTTTCCAATAAAACCAACCTTTTTCTTAATTATTTCAACAAAATTTTTATCATATGCAATTCCACCAGTAATAATTATTGCTTCAACATTTCCATCTAATACTACAGCTAACTCTCCTATAGATTTTGCAATTTGATAAGCCATAGCGCTATAAATTAATTTAGCTCTTTCATCTCCTTGATTTGCCAAATCGCTTGCAAATATAGCACTGTTTGTACCTAAATAAGCTGATAATCCACCATTACCTGCAATCATTCTTCTTATTTCTACTTCAGAATACTCATTGCTAAAACAAGCACTGACTAATTGACCAGAGGGCAATGTTCCTGACCTTTCAGGTGAAAAAGGCCCATCTCCATTCAAAGCATTATTAACATCAATTACTCTTCCTTTTTTATGTGCCCCAACAGAAATTCCTCCACCAAGATGAGCCACTATAAGATTTAGCTCTTCATACTTTTTATTAAATATTTCTTTAGCTACCTTTCTTGCAACTGCTTTTTGGTTTAAAGCATGCCAAATACAAATTCTTTCAAATTTAGGATGACCACTTATCCTAGCTATATCTTCCATCTCATCTACAACTACAGGGTCGACAATAAATGCTGGTATATTTAATTCTTTTGCTATGGAATATGCAATTATTCCACCTAGATTTGAAGCATGTTCTCCTTTGAAATTGTTTTTTAAATCATTTAGCATTTTATCATTTATTAAATAAGTTCCCCCTTTAATTGGCCTTAAAAGGCCACCTCTTCCTACCACTGCATTTAAAGTTTTTAAATCAACATCATTATCAATTAGAGTCTCCATTATTAAATTCTTCCTAAACCCAAATTGTTCTGTAACCTTTTTATAAATTCTTAATTCTTCTGAGGAATGTCTCAAAGTTTTTTCAAAAATTTCATTTTCATTATAGTACAATGCAATTTTTGTTGATGTAGAGCCTGGATTTATTATTAATTGATACATACGTTTCTTCCTTCCTACTATGAACACATTACCGATAGCGCAATGGAATTTAATTTTTCAATTAATACTCACCCCATACTTTCGCATTCTAAAGATATAATAGCAATTAATATACCATAATGAATTTAATGCAAAAAATAAACAACGAATCAATTCAATCATTCAGAATGACAGAATTCTATCCATAAAATTTAGAGACATTCCTTTAAGGTTATACAACATAGAATTAACTAGATAAGTCTAATTGCATTTTTTTGCGTGCAATTTTTTGCAAGATAAAAAAATCATGCAAATGATTGCATGACTAATAATTAATTTTATATTTATCCATCTTGTAATATAAGCTTCTAATAGAAATTCCAAGTTTTTGTGCAGTTTTCGTTTTATTTTTATTTAGCTTATTATAAACATGATTTATGTAATCTCTTTCAAGCCGTTCTACTACTTCACTTAACTTTTCTATATCATTTGAATTTTCTATTTTAATTTCTGATTTATTTAATTTCTTGTCATTATGCAAATTGGGAAGATGCTGCTTTTGTATTATATGTTCATTAAAATTCATGTTAATTATTGATCTCCCAATAACATTTTGCAATTCTCTCACATTACCAGGCCAATGATAGTCTAATAATTCCATTAATGCATCTTGAGATATACTTCCTATATTTCTGCCATATTCATTGTTAATTTTAACAATTATATTTTTTATTAATAAAGGAATGTCTTCCTTTCTTTCTCTTAAGGGTGGTATTGTTACAGGAAATATATTTATCCTGTAGTATAAATCCTCTCTAAATCTTCCTTCTTTTACTGCCAAGTTTAAATCGGAATTTGTAGCTGCAATTATTCTTACATCAATTGAAACGGTACGAGTTCCCCCAACCCTCATTATTTCTTTTTCCTGCAAAACCCGCAGCAGCTTTGCTTGAGTATTTAAATTTATTTCAGATATTTCATCTAAAAAAATAGTACTTTTATCTGCTTGTTCAAATAATCCTATTTTCCCTCCTTTTTTCGCTCCAGTGAAAGCTCCATCCTCATATCCAAAAAGTTCACTTTCTAATAGGGCTTCTGATAATGCAGCACAATTTACTCTTACAAATTCTTTATCTTTTCTCGAACTAAGTCCATGAATTGAATATGCAAAAAGCTCCTTTCCAGTACCACTTTCACCTTTTAATAATACAGTTGCAGGAACTTTTGAAGCCTTTAGTATTTGCATCTTTGCTTCTTTGATTACATCTGATTCCCCAATAATATCTTCAAAACTATATTTATAAGTTAATTCCCTTATTTTTTTTTGAGCTTTTTTTAATTTTTCAGTTAAGTCTTTAATGCTAGTGACATCATGTAATACTGCGACACTACCTTTTAAAACGTTATCAACAATAATAGGAGCCGCTTGTGCTACGACTGTTTTTCCGCTTGGTTTTATTTTTAATTTAGTATTGCCCACTTCTTTTTTAGTGGCTATAACTTTTAAGTGTAAGCTTTCGCCTTCTTCTATATCAAAAAGCGCATAATTTCCAATTGCATCTTCATATTTAATTCCCGTAATATTTGTATAAGCCGGATTCACCATAATGTGTATTCCATTTTCATCAACAACACTAATTGCATCTTGTGTTGCTAAAAATACAGCTTGAAACAATCCTTGATATTCTTTTAATTTATTCATAATAAGTTTCATTCCTTTCGCTGTGCTCAAGGCACAAATATTTAATGAAAGATTTCTCTTCCTCAACACATCTATATTCTGCTATAATGTATACGGATAAGCTGATACACTACAGAGC
>JAQVWY010000157.1 GCA_028709465.1 Tissierellia bacterium
TTGATTATATGTATTATATGCTGGAATGTAATAATTTATTGAGATTTGATTTAACGAAGGAGTGTTATTTAAATCAGTTGTTTTTAAACTAATTGCAAAGTCAATGCTTTGAGTATAGCCTTTGATAAAACCTCCTGCTGACTCTAGGTTTTCTTGTGTAAATGCTTCTATGTCTGTTTTAGTCATTCCATCTATTTCAACATTATTTAGATTCGATATTTTCCAAGAAGTTCCATCAAAATATCTCCAAGTCTGTTTTTTATCAAAAGACATTAAATATTTTATACTTGTACTCAAGGGAGTTTCTTCATCTATTTCTATATTCTTTATATGATCCCAATTTTGTGTATTTATTTGGCTTTTTGTTTGAGTTGTGTAAGATGAAATAGGGAATAAAGTTCCTAGTGAAAAATTAGGATTTACCGAAACATCCTTTATCCAAATAGCTCCCCAATTATAATAATTCGATGAAGAGCCTGACCAGTATGGTTTATTTTGGTATGAACCACCCGTTCCTCCACCCCAAAATGAACCACCCCAACAGGATGTATACCACCAGGCAGTATTACCATAATAACTAGCACAATTTCCTGAATTGGTATCATGATCTGCGTCATAAGTAGTTAACGGTTTATTATTATGAGAAGTATAAAATCCAGAACTTTCGCCTCCTAAAGTTACATTTTCATTAGATAATTTTAAAGCATAATAATTATTGTTATCTAAATAAAAATCATAATATGCTCGGCGAGATAAACTAGTTGAGCTACCTCCTTGCTCAATCCTTAATTTATTTCCAAGTAAGTTCCAATATTTAACTCCTAAAAAAGAATCAAAACCCGAATTAAGTCCATTTTCCATACTTCCTGTAATGTTATTTTTATTAACAACATCATTCCAATTCGGAACAACGGGAGTTCCATATTGGCTATTCAATAACGCAAGCGTCCAACCGCCACCATCAGTAGTCATATCGCAATATACTTGAAATATTTCTTCTTCAACTTGAGTAGGATTAATCCAATAAATACCACTTGGAGAATCAGAATCATTTTTTAATATATCTAGGCAAGACAACCCTGGAGATTCTTGAGTTCCTAAGATTCCTCCATTCAAAGATATTTTTCCACCTGTAAACTTAGTACCAATAATTTTATCAATTGTTCCAGAAGATGCTGATGCGCCTAATTTAACAGATTTATATGGAGTTCCTCCATCATTAATCTCAATAATAGAATATAGATTTCCGTTAATAAATAGTTTTGTTCCTACAACTAATTTATTGATAGCTTCGGCATTAAAGTGACCGTAATTTTCTTCGTCTTGATACCAATATGTAACCTCTCCTTTTATATCTTCTTCAATATAATCGTTTAAAGAATCAAAGTTCAAAGTTATATCTTGTTTTTCTTGTTCAATGTTTTTTAAAGCTACTTTTGAATTTAAAATTTCTATTTGAGTATTGTCAAAGGTATATTCATCTAAGACATCAAAGTGCCATTTTGAAGAAGCATTATTATTTATGACAATATTTTGAACTACATCAAGCCATCCAAGATCAGGATCTTCTTGTGCGGATAAAGTATAAGAACCCTCACTATTATCTTTATAATAAAAAGTTATAGAACTATTTCCTGAAGGGATTAAGCCAACTAAAGAATTTGACCAATTTATTTTATTAATAGAAAATTTTGAAGTTAGAGAAGTCGAGGAAATTAAAATATTGGTATCTGCTGTTACATTGACAAAGTTACCTGCATAATCATGAGCTTCGATAATTATTTTTGAAGAAGCTTTATTTAATCTTAATTCTTTTTCTGATGTAATAAAAGATAATTTATAAACAGAAGGATTAACAGTAAAAGCATTATCTAATTTAGTTGCTAAAGAAGATGGATTAATTATTTCTATATTCCATGATCCTTTTGCTTTTCCTGTTAAATCAAAATTACAACTAATATTTGTATCAGTTACTTCTAAAATCTCGCAATCAATATTTTTTTCTCCTGATTTTAATAATCTAACTTTCAGATCTTGATCGAAATTAGAACCAATAATTTGAATATTTAAAATATTATCATTAGTTCCTTGTAATGGAGTAATTTGAGTGATTATTGGTGAGGCATCATTAATTGTAAACACATTTTCCAGAGTAAATGATCTTTGATCAGGATTAATTAATTTTACACTATAAGTCCCTAAAGATGCTAGTGATAAATCAAAATCAAGATTAATCTCGCTATTACTAATAAAATTGATATTTTTAGCTAATATATCTTGCGCGCCTTCTTTTATTAATTTAACCCTTAATCCATTAACAAAATTTGATCCATAAATTGTTACATTTGATATAGAGTCATTTGATCCAGAGCTTGCACTTATACTTTCAATAATAGGATCTACATGATAAATGTATGACAAAGAAATATCATCTATTATTGCTGGTTCATTATGAACTGGAGCATTTAAAAATAATTTGAAATAAAACTCTCCTGTTCCTACGTCTGTTACAAATTGAGCAATGTTTAAATTAATAACATCTGCTGCATTTGATTCTTCTACTCCATTTTGAGCTAAAGCCCAATTAGCACCATTAAAATAATAAAATTTTTCTCCATCATTAGATATTTGATAAGTATTGTTCCCTTTATTATTTAGTCCTGCTAATTCATTAAATTCTAAAAGTTCTGAATAAGGTTGTCCTTGTTTATTTTGAATAAATGGACTTACCTCATCATATCCCTCTTTTTTGTAATTTATTGTAATTTTACTTAACGAAGGGGAATAAGATGCATTTGTTGTTCTTAAACTAATAGCAAAATCAATATTCTGAGTTCTTCCCTTATTAAAACCATAATCGCTTTCCCATATATCTTGGGTTAAAGATTCTATCGTATTTTCATTCATTCCGTTTAATTCGATATTGTTAAGAGATGATTCTAACCATTTTGTTCCATTCCAATATCTCCAAGTTTGTCTCGCGTCGAATGAAACTAAAAATTTAATTGATGTATTTTCAAGAACATCTTCTGTAACATTTACTCTTAAAATATGAGTAAAGTCTGAAACATTAAATTGACCTAAGGTGGTTAGATAATAAGAATTAATTGGTATTGCGATATTTCTTTCTTCAGATACTGTTGCAAT
>JAQVWY010000079.1:0-4056 GCA_028709465.1 Tissierellia bacterium
ACTCCAGTTAAACTAGCATCTGTATATCCTAATGCTCTTATAACCATAGTTAAAACTTCATTATAAGATATAACTTGATCTGGTTTAAATGTTCCATCAGGGTAACCTACTACTAAATTTGTACCAGAAGCAATAGCAACCCATTTATCTGCCCAATGATTTTGAGTGTCAGAAAAACCGCTTTTTGCTCCTTCTGTTAATTTACCATATCCAAGAGCTTCTACTAATAATTTAGCCATTTCAGCTCTAGTTATAGTTTTTTCTGGTCTGTAAGTTCCATCTTCATAGCCATCAACAACGTCAAGAGCAACTAATGCGTTTATTGCTTTTTCGTAGTCACTATCAGCTATATCAGTTGGTGTGCTTGCGAATGCAAAGCTCATGCTTGATAATACCATTGCTATTACCAAAACAAGTGATAATACTTTTTTCATTCTTTATTCCTCCTATGAGTTTTTGTTTTTTCGAGTTTTAGGGTCCCGTACCCCTTCATTGTATTAGCACAACGACTATATCATTATAGCACCACAAAAATTTCTAGTCAACAATCTTATGTAGTTTGTAACCCTTTTGTAATAAACATGGTGTAGTGCCAACATGATTATGTATATAATATACCACAGGTTTCATTTCCTAACATTACAAAATTGTTACACAATTAACCTATGTAATATACCATATTGCTTATACCATAACCCCTAAAAATTAATCATAAAAATCTCTATCCTTTGTTTTTTCAAATCCATAGTTAACATCATGCTTGTCATGTTCATAAATAGCATGCCTTTTTCTTTCAGTATTAAATGTATCAAAGAACATTAAACATCCTAGAATAACAAAGGCGATACCAATTATATTTATTACCGCATTGAGAGCTGCCCTTGTATTAAGTATGCAATAAATTGAAAATAATGTTCCAACTGTTGAAAGAATTAGCATTACTTTATCTGAATAATCTTTGTTTTTTATTGATTTATATAGATATGGAACAGTAATGATTAATATGGCAACTCCTATAATGAACATGGTAAGACTTGGTTTTATAAACACTAATAATGAACCGACTAATGCAAATAACATATTTAATTTTTCTTTGACAGATGAATAATTATATGTCATTTTATAGTTTAATAAACAGAGAATAAAAATAATTATCATTGATAATCGTATAGCTAAATTTCCAACATAATTTGACGCAAGAATAAAAATTATACCTATAAATGTTATTATCAAACTAATAATCCGCAATGTTTTTGTTTCTACATTTAAATTACCAAATAGCATCATTAACAACTCCTTTACATAATATTATTTAAATTATAGCATTTTTTGCCTTTTATATCAATAAGTTTGTGAGATTCTTCATCCTTTGGATTCAGAATGATAAAAACCAAGATGACATTAACAATAATGTGGTTTTTTATAGTTCTTATTGAATAATCAATGATAAATAAATTATAATATATATTAAAACTAATGATGAGGTGTTTATGAAAAATTATATAGTGAATACTGATAATACTTATCTTTTTAATAACATTTATAAAGATATGGATATACTTTGTGATAAATACAATGATCTCTTATCAAAAAAAATTATAGGAAAATCTGTAGAGGGAAGAAACATTTTTGCTCTTAAGATCAGTACCAATAAAAACTCTGGCTATACTGACAATAAACCTGCTTTGCTTTTAGTTGGCGGCATTCATGCCAGAGAAGATTTTTCTGTAATGCTTGTTATGAAAATGATAGACTATTATTGTTATTATTATAATGAAGAAGATGATTTAGATGAATATAATGTTAAAAAAATACTTGACAATTGTGATATACACTTTATTCCTGTTGCTAATCCAGATGGACTTTATATTGTGCGCTATGGATTAGAAGCATCTTCTAACTATAGCGTTCTTAAAGAAATGAAAATATGGGGTGAAGATCATACTTTCTGGAAAGCTAATGCAAATGGCGTAGATTTAAATAAAAATTTTGATGACGGTAATTGGGATATTAGATTGTGTATTCCTGGAACTGATGTACCGTGTTCTGATAGATTCAAAGGATTTAAACCAAATAGTGAACCTGAAACTATTGCTTTAATTAATTATTGTAAATCTAATAATTTTTATATGATGATAAGCTATCATTGTTCAGGTAATTGCACTTTCTGGGCTGACAGCGGAACACATAATTTATTTAATGGATTAGATGAAAAAATAATAGATGAATTTAGCAGTAAATTTATTTATAGGAAAACTAAAATTAGTCAAGACCCTGCTATTTATGGTTGTGGTTTTGAAAATTGGTTTAGAAAAAGAATAAAAAGACCAGCCTTTTGCATTGAATTGTCGCCTTACGTTGAAGGAGGAAGACAGCATCCTGACAGCATGTTCAACGAATTAGTGTGGAAATATGCTAAACATACTGGGTTATTTTTTGGAGAAAAGACTGTAGAAATTTATAATGAAATTAATAATGATATTGAAAAATATGCTGCTTTAACAAAATAAAAGTGGGAGATTCTTCATCTGCGTTCAGAATAACAGGATACACGGTAAATAAATTTTAATTTATATTGTAAATGTTTATTAATTGGTTTATTGTAATAATATGATTTTATAGTCAATAGGAGGATTTAACTTAATGAATGCTGAAATTTTATGTATAGGTACTGAACTTTTACATGGTGATATAGTAAATACAAATGCTCAATTTATATCTAAAAAACTAGCTGAAATAGGAATTGATGTGCATTTCCAGTCTGTTGTAGGTGATAACCCTAATCGTATGACTGAGGCTTTTAATCTTGCCTTTTCAAGAGCTGACATAGTTATATGCACTGGTGGGCTTGGACCGACTAAGGATGATATTACAAAGGATATATTAGCGCAATATTTTAAACTTGAAATGGTTTATGACGAAAATAGCTTCCAGCATGTAAAGGAAATGTACTCTCGATTCAGAAAGGATTTTCCTGAAAATAATATGAGACAAACTTATTTTCCAAAGGGTGCTAAAATATTAGACAATAAGTATGGTTCAGCTAATGCTTGCATTTTAAGAGAAAAAGCTGATGAAGGCAAGTACAAAATATGTGCATTGCTCCCTGGACCCCCAAAAGAAATGGAACCTCTAATGGAACAGCAAGTTATTCCTTATTTAAAGGAATTTTCTAATGAAGTAGTTTATGGAGAAAAAATTGTGGTTATGAATATTGGTGAATCTGGTGCCGAAGAAATGATAATGGACTTAATAGATAATCAAGCTAACCCAACGATTGCTCCTTACGCAAGTACTGGAAAGGTAATATTTAGAATAACTGCAAAAGCTGAAAGTAAAGAAAAATGCATTGAACTCATAAAACCTGTTAAAGAAGAACTTTTTAGACGTTTTGGTAAAAATGCTTATGAAATTCAATCAGGTAAGGTTGAAGATAAGGTTGCTGAACTTTTACTTAAAAATAGTTTAACTATTGCAACTGCTGAATCTTGCACTGGGGGTATGGTTGCTTCAAGATTAATAAGTTACCCAGGAATTTCAAAGGCTTTTAAGGAAGGATTTATTGCTTACAGCAATGAAGCAAAAATTAATACATTACATGTAAAAAAAGAAACTTTAAATAAATATGGGGCTGTTAGTGAGGAAACAGCTCGAGAAATGGCTGTTGGAGCTGCAAAGGTTGCAGGTACAGATATAGGTGTTTCTACAACTGGTATTGCTGGTCCTGATGGAGGCTCACCTGAAAAACCAGTTGGGTTAGTTTATATATGTGTTTATTATAAAAATGAATACAATGTTCAAAAAATAATTGCAACTGGAGCTCGTGATACAGTTAGAGAAAGAGCGACAACTTCTGTCTTGGACTTGGTTAGAAGTATGATTGAAAATTAAGAAAATGTAGAGAATGCAAAATTATAGATGATTTTTTGTCATTTTAACCAAAGGTGAAAGATGCCCTACCCTTTTTTAGAGTGCTTTTTTCTAAAAAATGGAGGTAGGGCATTCGCAACGAATTCCAAAAATATACGACCAAAGGGAGTAAATATTTTTGTGAAT
>JAQVWY010000079.1:4156-8833 GCA_028709465.1 Tissierellia bacterium
ATGACAACTTTAGTTCTGGGTGACATATTTAGGATGACAATTTGCTTAGGATACAAATGAAGTACTTATTCAAATTTCATTATTTTCAACCCTATTCCAAAGAATATGATTCCCATTATTAGTAGTACTATTGTCGGGAATATGGCTGCTTGAAAGCCCATTCCTTTACTTGCTATGTTTCCTATTCCTTGAACTGCCCATTTTTGGGGAGTAAGTTCAGCTAAAAATAACAAAACTTTGTTATTAACTATTTCTAATGGCCACATGCATCCTCCCAGCATAGATGTACTTGTTAATACTATGGGAGCTATGGAGCCTAGTTGTGCATTAGTTTTTACAATTCCAGAAAGCATCAATCCGAGGGAAGTAACTGCAAATACAAATGCTGCTGATATTGTTATTATGCCTGCCACACTGTTACCTAAATCTATATCAAATAGATATTTGCCGCCTAATATAAGAACACCTATTTGTAGTGCCCCTAATAAATAGGTAACAATTATTGTTCCTCCAAGTACTGAAACCTTAGAAACTGGAGATATTAACATCCTCTGCCAAGTTTTATACTTTCTATCATCTAATATAGTTCCAATACCAAAAACCATGGTGTACATTGAGAAAAATATATTAAATCCTATCATTGCATGTTTCAAGCTGTCATAACCGCTGTTTACATTAGTTTTATAAACCTTAGATGAAACATTAATTGGAGTTTTATATTTCCATGATTCCATTACGTTATCATATGCAAATACCTTGATATCTTCTTTATTAATATTTGGTGATTGTAATTTTATAAAATCTGCAGTAATGTCAGCTATTCTTATTCCACCAGCCATTTTTAAAGTAATACCTGACACTATTTCCTGAAGAGTTAATATCATTGTATCATCCCTTAATTTCATCATTCCTATAGATATACTCCCACCAGACTCCACTGATTCTTTAAATCCTTCATTTATTATTAAGGCAATTAACACATTTCCATCTTCAACTTCTTTTACAGCTTCATCCATATCTGAATTAATAAAATTATAATTATTATTTTCTTTTAATTCATTCATTAATATTTCAGAATATGAACTATTATCATTATCTACTATTAACACTGTGGGTCTATAACTATTAAATGAAGCCCCAAATATTGCTGTAAAACCTAATGCCATAACAGTCATTAATACAAATACTAAAATATCATCTTTAAGCCTTAACATTCTCAACTTTATGATACTTATCATTTAATCTACCCCTCCCTTCCTTAAGTATTGCCACAGAAAGAATTGTAAATAAAACTCCTATAATCAACAATAAAATAATATTATTAATTATATCTGTACCGCCATGGCCCTTAATTACCTTTAAATAAGATTTAAGGACTATACCATTGATAGAAATAATATTAAGTTTTTGTATTACATTTGGCAATATATCAATTGGGAAGAAACTTCCACCTAACAGAGACATCACTTGAATGATTGCAGATTCAAAAATATTAGCCACTTTATAATTACCTGCTTTAAAGGTCAATGAAGCAATAAAGGCTCCTACACCAGCTACTGAAAAGGCTGCTGTAACGCTTATGATTGTTACATAATATAAGTTTCCCCAATCAACCTTTAAAGCAATACTAGAATATATAACCATAATAATTATTTGCACAATAGCTATTATAAATACAGTAAAAAACTTTCCAAATAATACTTTTACTTCTGATATATCGCCAATAATCATTCTTTGATAAGTTTTATTGTCCTTTTCCTCTAAAAGCATTCTTCCACCATGACTCGCTGCATAAAGTATGAACATTGTCATCATTGCTACTGCATAATAATCACCGCTTGTTATACTTTTTCTTCCGTCTACCATTACATCATCTATATCAATATTAATTGACTGAATGGATTCTGTCATACCTTCTATTAAATCACTAATACCTTCTAGTCCACCGTCTCCAATATTATATAAATTAGAGGCTTCTATAATGACATTTTTGCCAATTGCTATAGTTGATATAGCATCACTGTACGCTTTTACAATTGATTTTACTATTTGGCCTTCAATATTTCTATCAGGATGGGTTAGTATTTTTATATCAATCTTGTTTCTAAAAGGAGTTAACAAATTCATTTTCATATCATAAACATATTTTTCAGGAAGAAGTATAATTGCTGAAATATCGCTATTGTCTAACATCTCTAAAGATTTATTTTCTTCTTCAATGTTATATGATATTATTTTTTTAACTTCTTCACTATCTAAAAAGTCATTAAAAAACATATCCTCTACATTTAATTCATCTAATAAATCCACGGATTCTAAATCTTCAAATCCTGTTTTTAAAAAGCTGCTTTTTAATATGCTTTTAAACATTTCAGTATCCTTTGCTTCATCATACTTCTTTACAACTGCAATTTTTACCTTATTATTGATTACTTCATCACTGCTTGCAAATGAGCCTTTCAATGCAAAGCTTAATATGGTCATAAGAACTAAAGGCATAATAATAATTATGGCTAAAGCTTTTTTATCGCTAAATATTATTTTTATATCTTTTATTATAATATTTAATATAATCATATAACCTTCTCCTAATCTCTCAGTGCTTTCCCTGTTAAGTGAAGGAAAACTGATTCTAAATTTGGCTTTTTAACATCTATTGATTCAATGCGTCTTCCGTATTTAGTTACTTTATCAATTATTTCAGCTAGCAAAATATCTACATTTTCACCATATAATGAAATTATATCATCCATTGTTTTTATAGCATAAACACCGCTAATATTTTTTAAGCACTCTTCTAAGGATTCATCAATCTTATCAGTCTTTATATTTATTTGAGTTTTTCCATTAATAAGCTCTACCAGTTCATGTTGAGTGCCCGATGCTATTATTTTCCCTTCATCCATAATACAAACCCTAGAACATAGGTATTCAACTTCTTCCATGTAATGGCTGGTATATATTATGGTCATTCCTTGTTTGTTTAACTCTAATACAGTATCAAGTATATGATTTCTTGATTGGGGATCGATACCAACTGTAGGCTCATCCATAATAAGAAGATCTGGTTTATGCAATAATGCCGCTCCAATATTAATTCTTCTTTTCATTCCTCCGGAATACTTATCTACTTTATCTTTAATCCTGCCATTTAATCCAACTATATCTGCAATTTCATTTATTCTTTTCTTAAGTTCAGCTCCTTTAAGACCATATACATTTCCCCAAAATGATAAATTTTCATAGCCTGATAATGTAGGATACAATGCTATATCTTGAGGAACTACCCCCAGCTTATTCCTTATTTTTTTAGGATTATCAAGTATATTGTAGCCTTCAAATATTATATTCCCTTTTGTAGGAGGAAAAAGAGTTGATATCATAGAAATAGTAGTTGATTTTCCTGCCCCATTTGGTCCTAGTAATCCAAAAACTTCTCCCTTTTTAACTTCAAAACTTACATCTTCTACAGCTTGAATATTTCCAAAACTTTTATATAAATCTTCTACAACTAGCATATTATACCCCTTATTTTATATTTTTAAATATATCTTCAAACATAACTGGCATTTCTGTGTCCATGTTGTCAATTTTCAATGTGTTACTTTCATTTAAAACAGGAAAATCAAAATTTTGTTCCTTATTAATATCCCAATTTTCTAAATTAAAACTAAAGTCAATTCCCATTAATTCCCCTGATTCATCATTATATATTTTTACTGATAATTCAATTACTTCATTAACAATATAACCGTCAATATCCACCAATGCGATATAGTTAAAATTATCAACTTCAAAATTATTAATATTTGATTTCAAGTCAGCAATTGTTTCATCAAAAGATTTATCTTTTAATATTTCTATGTTTTGTTGCATATTTAAATAATACGTTTTCAATTTTTCATCTCTTGAAACCACATCCAAAGTATCTAAATATAATTTATTAATTTGTTCATCACTTAGCTTAATACTATATTCTGTTGTTTTAACCTCACCATCAGGAGTTGTTAATACAATATCCTTGCCTTTAAAAACATCCTCTTCATTCATTAATCCAACCCAATTT
The DNA here is from genome assembly GCA_028709465.1 of Tissierellia bacterium. GTDB lineage: Bacteria > Bacillota > Clostridia > Tissierellales > Sedimentibacteraceae > Sedimentibacter. The sequence continues at coordinate 8,223 of JAQVWY010000079.1, forward strand.
GCTGCTATATTGTTTTTTGTTTCTTCAGAAATAATAATTTCTGTATCTTCATATTCCTGTCCATAAGTTTCAATATCTTTTAATTTTAGATACTTCCCTATTACTGGAAGCTTAATAAACATTTCATCTTCGTTTATATAAAAATCATAATCAAAACCAAGACCACCTAAACTTAAATAGTTTCTATATATTCCCTTTTTTAATTTTTCATCATAGCTTGAATTAAAACTTACTTTCATATCCTTATAATAATTTAATTCTTTTATTTCTTCTGCGGTCATACCTTCGGTATTGAAATCCATAATCATAGTAAATTCACCTGAAGTTTGACCACTATTTATACTGGCCGTCTTTTCTGATGCCTTTTTATATGCTTGCAAATTATTTGTTTCACAACCTACCATTGATAATGTTAAAATTATTATTAATAATAAAGATAATAATTTTTTCATAATTTCACATCCTTTCTTTTATACTAGCATATTAGCAAATTAGCAATATTAGTTCTAGTACCATAAGGCATGTTTACAATAGTTTGCATATGACTTTTGGCACATTTTATTATCCTAACTTTATGTCATCTTACCTTATTTATCATCCTTACCTTATTT
>JAQVWY010000079.1:8933-13119 GCA_028709465.1 Tissierellia bacterium
GTATATTTTGGGATTCGTAGCGAATGACAAAAATATATTCGGAGACATTCATTTAAGCCTGACCCACATAAACTTTGCTATCCTTAAGGTGTGTCCCTTTTCCGCTTACAGGTCATTTTTAATTCCAAATACAGCAAGTTGCGTTCTGTCTCTCAATTCCAACTTTTCAAGTACCCTTGTAATATGGTTTTTAACAGTTCCTTGACTTAAAAATAATTCATCTGCAATTTCCTTGTTATTTTTTCCTTCCGATACAAGCCTGCAAATATCGATTTCCCTTTCTGTTAGCAGTTCAACCTTTTTATCTATTTCTCTGGAATTGTTATTTTTCGCTAGTTGTGAAAATTTATCGATTACCTTTACAGCAACCTCTGACTGAATTAAGGCACCTCCATTATATACAGTACGGACAGCTTTTAGAATTTCATCAGGTGCAGCATCTTTTAGAAGATATCCTGATGCTCCATATTTCAATGCTTCATATATGTATTCATCATCATTAAATGTAGTTAATACTATTATTTTTATATTAGGAAAGTCTCTTTTTATAATTTTAGTTGCTTCTACTCCATTAAGCTCAGGCATTTTAATATCCATCAATATTATATCTGGTCTATTCCACTTACATAATTCATATGCTTTTCTGCCATTATTGCAGGTACCGCATATTTGTATATCCTCTTCCTTGCCTAATATTAATTTAAGACCTTCAAGCAATATATCTTGATCATCCACTAACAAAACCTTAATCATTTTTCCCCTCCAAATACAATATACCTTCTACTTTAAAACCAGCATCAGAAATAAATTTTACAGTACCATTGTATGCTTTAACTCTTTCTCTAATACCCATTATGCCATAGCCTTCCTTTATAGGATTCATTGCTCCATCCCCATTATCTTTAACAGAAAATATAATGCAATTTCCCTTAAAATTTAAATTTACATTTATATTGGTGGCACTTCCATGCCTTATGGCATTAGTCATGGCTTCTTGAATTATGCGATATAAATCAGTATTTGATTTGTTTTCATATAATTCTTTATCACCTTCAATATTAAAAATTATTTTAGCTCCTGTTTTTTCCGAGTAATCATTGATTAAATTTCTTATGGCTTTTTCTGTAGAAATATTTTCTTCTTCACCTCTTAATGTTTCAACTACTTCTCTAATAGCTGTCAAGCTGCTTTTTGCAGTATTAATTGAATTATGCAAAAGCTCTTGTGACTTATTGCAATCACTGTTTATGAAATGTTCAGTCATTTGAAGCTGCATAATCAATGCTGTCATATTGTGACCTAGAGAATCATGTATATCTCTTGCAATTCTATTTCTTTCCTCTACTACTGACAACCTGTTAACTTCATCGTTATATTCTTTCATTTTTTTATAAGCATTTAAAAGCTCTTTGTATAGTAAATCCTTTTTTTCACGCTCTTGTCTGTTATATTGACCAAAACCTGCAGTTACCAATATTAAAATATTTGCCATAAGGAAAAATGCCATTTGTGATATATTTGAAAGATTGAATTTATAATAAATAAGCTGTCCATATTTTATCATAGACACTGCTACAGCAATTGAACCTATAATAATACTATTTTTCAAATCTAATAAAAGCACCGCTTCCAGTAATATTACAATATAAAATAAATGAAAGAAATAATTTATTAACAGCCTTGAATTATATTCTAGTAAATACACTAATAAAATATCTAATATAAATAATAGGGAAAATAATTTACTTTCTTTATTTAAGAACAGCCTTATTAATCCAATTATTAAGTATATAATAAAAAAACTTGCCAAAAAAGTTAATCTAATTTTTTGAGCATTCTCAAAATATAAAGCTGCTAAAAATGATATTGTTAATACAATGGACTTTATTAAATAAAACAATTTACTATTATTCCTCATAACTTTCTCCACATAGTTTATGAAAACATTATATTATAAAAGTAATATTATTACCATATTCATGTAAACTTTTACAACAATATTTTGTCAAAAAAATGAGATATTTACTAATCAAGTATTTATCTCATTTTGTTTTGCCTATATTAACTTTCTTTCTACAATTTGTTTAACAACAAATGTGGCTACATGGTTTGCACAGCTTCCTACTCCAAAACCAGCATCGTATCCTAACTCCTGTGCAAGCTCATGGGATATACGAGGTCCACCGCATACAAGGATAATTTTATCTCTTATTTTTTCTGCTTCAAGAATTTCAACTAGTTGTGTGAGGTTTTTAATATGAACATCTTTTTGAGTTACTACTTGAGATACTATTATTGCATCTGCCCTAACTTCAATTGCCTTTGCAATAAGCTCTTCATTAGGTACCTGTGAACCCATATTAATTGCTTCAATTCCCTTATATCTTTCAAGACCATAATTTCCATCAAAGCCTTTCATATTCATAATAGCATCTATTCCAACAGTATGAGCATCTGTTCCTGTACATGCACCAACTATTACTACATTTCTTTTAATATTTTCTTTAATATAATCTTGTACGCCATACATATCCATAAATTCCATTTTAACCTTTGGAACTTTAATTGCAGTATAATCAACAGTGTGTACACATTTGCCATATACTACAAAGTATGTATAACCAATACCTAAATCCTTTGAAAAAACTACTGAAGCGTCTCTAAAGCCCATTTTAGATACAAGCTGTCGTGCCGCTTCCTTAGATTCATCACCATAGGGTATAGGTAATGTGAAACTCATCTGAACCATACCATCATTTAAAGTATCACCATAGGGCTTAACATGAGTTAAATCTACTTTTTGTATTTCATCCATCTATTTTACGCCCCCAATCATTAAATCTACAAATGGGTTAAAATAATTATCATCTTTTTCCACTACTCCAGAAAGACCTTTCCCTCCGGTAAAACTTCTTTTTATTCCTCCAAATTTACCCTTTTCAATAGTGTTATACAATCCTTCTTCTTCTATCTCTTTTAAAAGTTTTTCAGCTTTTGATAGTACCTCTTGTGCTCTTGTTTGAATGATGCCTCCCTTTTTATATTCCACTTCATCTCCAATATTTCTAGCATTATTAAAAATATATTTTGCATTATCAATGGAAAGCATTCTATCCTGCAAATGAGGTGTATGTATTGCTTCTGTAGGCATTCCCAATAGCTGCAATCCTTGATGAGTCCAAATTGATACTAAATTAAACATTGCATCCTGCAAATGTCCTTTGAAAATATTTCCAGTCATATACTTTGTTGGAGGCATATATTTTAACGGCGCTTTAGGAAATATTTCTCTTGCCATTTGTGCTTGTGCTAGCTCATACAAAAATCCATTTTCTAAATTAGGATTCATTTCAAAAGCATGACCAAGACCCATTTGTTCTTCGGGTATTCCTGCCTTTAATGCAAACTGCTCATTTATAAACTGTGATGCCAATACTGTGTGAGCTTCCTCCACTGCATCCGATGTAGTTAAATAATTGTCTTCTCCTGTATTTATAATTATTCCGGCAAATCCGTTAATAATTCTTGAAAAATATTGATCAACTAAGGTTCTTTGCATGTTAATATCTCTAAAAAGTATACCGTACAAAGCATCGTTTAACATTACATCAAGTCTTTCTAATGCCCCCATAGCAGCAATTTCAGGCATGCAAAGTCCTGAACAATAATTACAAAGTCTTATATATCTGCCAACTTCCTGACCCACCTCATCTAAGGCTTTACGCATTATTCTAAAATTTTCCTGAGTAGCAAATGTTCCTCCGAAACCTTCAGTAGTTGGACCATATGGCACATAATCCAATAAGCTTTGAGCTGTAGTTCTTATAACAGCAATAATATCCGCACCTTGCTTTGCTGCTGCCTTAGCTTGAATAACATCTTCATATATATTTCCAGTTGCAACTATTACATATAAATAGGGTTTATCCCCCTCTCCAAGAGATTTCAAATAATCATCCCTTATTTGTTTGTTTCTATTAATTTTTTCTACGATTTGAGATGCTATATCATATACTTCTTTCAGAATTTTATTTTCATCTGCTATAGGAAGTTTTGTAATATTAATTTCACCACAACTCACTTTTTCCGCAATAATTTGAGGAGTTAATCCCGTTTGTACAATCGCATTTCCAATCCAAAATGCTGCACCTTTAGATAAGCCCCCACCCTCAATAATATTATCTAT